>JANOLY010000617.1:0-10897 GCA_031420055.1 Burkholderiales bacterium
CAAGCCTTGCTGACGGTGGCTCGCGGCAGCAGCGACCACGCCGCGGCCTACATGGCCTACCTGGTGATGGCGCGGCTGGGCCGGCTGGTCACGTCACTGCCCATGTCGCTGGTGACGCTGTACCCGGCGCGGCTGCGCTGCGAGGGCCTGGTCTCGCTGGCCTTCTCGCAAAGCGGGCAAAGCCCCGACCTTGTCGCGCCCACGGACTACTTCCGCGAAGGCGGCGCGCGCACGGTGGCTTTTGTGAACGACGCGCAATCGCCCCTGGCCGCGGCCAGCGAATGGGTGCTGCCGCTGCATGCCGGGGTGGAAGCCAGCGTGGCCGCCACCAAGAGCTACATCGCGCAACTGGTGTGCGGCGCGCGGCTGGTGGCGCACTGGCAGGCCGAAGAAGGCGACACCACGCTGCTGGCAGCGCTGGCCAGCCTGCCCGAAGCGCTGCACGCCGCCGCGCAATGCGACTGGCAAGCCGCCGTGCCTGCGCTGGTGGGCGCCGAGCGGCTGTACGTCATCAGCCGCGGCACCGGCCTGGCCGTGGCCCAGGAAGCCGCGCTGAAGTTCAAGGAAACCTGCGCCATCCAGGCCGAGGCCTTCAGCGGCGCCGAGCTGCGCCACGGCCCCATGGCGCTGGTGGACGCCGGCTACCCGCTGCTCATCCTGGCGCCACGCGGCCCGGCCCAGGCCGGCCTGCTGACCCTGGCCGCCGACATGCGAAAGCAGGGCGCCCGCGTGCTGCTGGCCGCCCCCGCCGGCACGCCCGGCGCCGAGCTGCCCCTGGCCCCCACCGGCCACGAAGACCTGGACCCGATTGCCGTGGTGCAGAGCTTTTATCCCATGGTCGAAGCGCTGTCGCGTGCCCGCGGGCTGGACCCGGATGCGCCGCCCCACCTGGCCAAGGTGACGCGAACGAATTGAGCAGCAGGCGCGGCCGCCGACCGTGCCGCTGTCAGGTCACCCGCGCGAGCCCGTCGGCAGCAGTCCCACAAGAAACCGAGTCGGCGGCAGCGTCGGCAGCTCCCAGACGTGCGCTACACCAGCTCAGCGACCTGGTTGCGCCCCTGCCGCTTGGCTTGGTAGCAGGCGGTGTCGGCGTCGCGCAAGACCTCGGCGGCATTGGCGTGGGTGCCGTTGACAGCCACCAGCCCGATGCTGGCGCCCACGCCGTGGCTGCTGCCTTGCCACTGCAGCCGGTAGCCATCAACGGCGCTGCGCAGGGACTCGGCAATGGCGCGGGCCTTGGGCAGCGGGCATTGCGGCAGCAGCACCGCGAACTCGTCGCCGCCGAGTCGCGCCACGGTGTCGCTCTTGCGCAGACGCGACTCCAGCTCGCGTGCAATGTCGCGCAGCAAGGCGTCGCCCGCGGCGTGGCCGCCGGTGTCGTTGACTTGCTTGAAGCGGTCCAGGTCGATGAACAAGGCGCAAAAGGGCTGCTCGGCGGCCCCGGCGGTGGCCTCGTCGAGCATGGCCTCGAAGGCGGCGCGGTTGCACAGGCCGGTGAGCTTGTCGTGGCTGGCGGCCCAGGACAGCTGCTGGTGCTGCTGGTGCGCCTGCGTGATGTCGGTGATGACCCAGATCGTGCCCTGGGTGCGGTCACCCGGCACCACGGCGCGGCCGCGCATATGGGCCCAGAAGGTTTGGCCGCCTCGACGCATGAGTTCAAGCTCGCCGTCGAACATGCCGTGCAGCAAGAACGCGGGCTGGGCGCGCGCCGACAGGTCTGCATACGCCTGGTCCGAGGTGTAAATCATGCGTGTGGGCTGCCCCACGGCCTGTGCCGGCTCGCAGCCGAAGATGGTGCAGAACTGCCGACTCACCAGCTCGAAGTGGCCTTCACGCGTGAGCGCGATGCCGACTTCGGCGTTGTCCAGCACCGCATGCACCTGGCCCAACAGGGCCTGCGACTCGGTGCGCTGCGTGTCGCGCTGCTGCAGCAGCCGCTGGATGGCGCGCGACATCTCGCCGATCTCACCCGCGCCGGCAGGCCAGGGCTGGCTGGCCGCATCGTCGTCGTGCAGCAGGCGCTGAGCACGGTCACGCAATTGTTCGATGGGGCGCGTGGTGACCCAGGCGATCGCACCGGCCAGCAGCGCAGCCAGTGCGCCGGCAGCCAAGGCTACGGGCCAGGCTGCGCGGCGCGCGGCCGCCAGGGGCGCCAGCGCCGCGGACTGCCGCGTCAGGCGCACGAGCTGCCAGTCCGATTCGGCAATGCCGGCCATCGACACCAGATGGTCCTGCGACAGCACCGCCGAGCCGACAGTATCGATGGGGCTGCCCGCACCATGCCAGCGCGCAAAGACCTCGGCCAGACCGGGTTCGTCCTGGGCGTGGCCCATCACACGCTTGGGGTTGCTGTGCGCAATGATGCGGCCGCTGCGCTCGATCACCAAATCACGCGCACCATCACGGTCGGCGCGTTCAGCGCTTGCAAACAAGCTGGCGGACTCGAGCTTTACAGCGCCGACGATGACGCCACGCGCGGCGCCGTTGGGTGCCAGCGCCGGCATGGCAATGGCCACGATGGGCTTGAGGCTGGCGCGGTCGATCACGGCTTCGGAGACCACGGGTTGGTCACCACCCAGCGCGGCCTTGAAGTAATCGCGGTCGGCGATGTTGACAGTGCGTTTGCTGACCACACCGCGGTCGATACGCGCCAGCTTCGTGCCGTCAGGCGCCACCGCGGCAATGCTGTCGAACAGGCTCGCCAGCGCCGGTTTGTCCAGCAGGTAGGTGGCAGCAGCGTCGCTGGAGTTCCAGGTCTGCGGCGGCACCTGCCGCGCCACGGCGACCACACTGCGCTTGAGGGTTTCGAGCTTGCTGGCCAGTACCTCGGCGCGCATTTCGCTGTCGTCGCGGGCGTTGTCCAGCAGCATGTGCTGTACTTGATCCTGCGTGACTTTCAGCACCGCAGTGGCCGTGCCCAGCGCGGCGACAACGCCCGTCAGGGCTGCCACGGCAACGATGCGGAACTTGAGCGAATGCAGCAAGGGTGCGAGTTTCATGGTCGGCGCGCGTACAGGGTGCCCGAGGAGGCTGGATGATCGACTCAGACCCGCTGCGGCGAGGTCAACAAAAGCGCGGCTTTGGCGTGCCAATTCGTGGGTCTGTGCTGGCCAAGGCGGCCGTGGCCGTCACCGGGCTTTCATGCGTTCGACGCGCCTGTGTCACGCCGCGGCACCACCATGACCGCATGCAACTTGCCCTCGAAGCCCCGCGGCAGGCCTCGCTTGCCAGCACCCCCGTGGCCCGCGAGATGCGCGCCGAAGTCCGCCTCGAGGCCGTCTGGGCCAGACCCGGTTGGCGCCGGCAGACATGCAGGTGCACCCGCGTCGCCCCCTGCCGCTGCCGGCACTGCCACGCACGCGTGCTGCGGTGCAAGCGCCGCAGCGCCGTTCCTGGCGCATCGTGGGCCCATCTTGGCCAAGGGGACCAACCCATGAAATCGCTTGTCCTGTCCCCCGTGTCCCCGCTGTCTGCCCTGTGTGCCCTGGCCAGCTGCATGGGTGCGCTGTTGCTGCCCGCACCCGCGCAAGCCATCGTCGGCGGCCTGCCCACCACGGACTTCAAGGCCACCGGCATCGGCCTGCAAGTCACCGACAAACGGGGTGCTGACGGTGCAGCACGCGGCTTTCGGCGTGGGCAGCACCTACAGCAACGGCTACGGCAGCCGCACGGTGCTGGCGCGTTACGACGCGCCCGGCTCGGGCACCTTCCCGGCCCATGACCTGACGCTGTTGCGCTTGGCGCCGGGCAGCGTCAACGCGCCCAGCCTGGCGGTGTCCAGCGATCTTTTCGCCGTCGGCAGCTTCACCGCGCTGGCCGTCACCATCAGCAGCCCCAACAACAGCGGCCCCGACCGCGGCTATGGCGCCACCACCGTCAGCGAGTTCGCGGTGCAGATCGACCCCGACGACGCTGGCCCGCTGGGCCCGGTGGACGTGAACTACCTCATCAGCATGGACACCGCCGTGCATGTGTGGGGCGGCGACAGCGGCGGCGGCCTGTTCCTGGGCCACGTCACCGACAGCACCAGCCCGTTGCTGGGCCCGAGCTCGGCCCTGCTCACCGACGCCAACAACCAGCCCACCGGCTCGGCCTTCGTGCTGCTGCGCGCCTACCGGCCGTGGATAGACCAGACCATGGCCCGCGACCTGGTCGACGGCCCGCTCGTGCAATGGATCAGCGCCGTGCCCGAGCCCGCCGCGCTGGCGCTGTGGGCGCCGGGGCTGGGCGCTGGGGCTGGGCGCTTTGCCGGCGCTGTCACGCAAGAAGACCTGAGGGCGGCGCGCTGGTGAGTGGCCGCTGCGGCATCATCGCCCGGTTGAACATCAACCCGGGGCCACCGCCACCATGACCATCGCCTGGAACCTATTTACCCCCCTGGGCCGCGCTGGCCGGCGGCGCGCTCATCGGCCTGGCCACCGCCCTGCTGCTGCTGGGTACCGGGCCCGTGGCGGGCATCAGCGGCCTGGTGGCGCGGCCGTTGGCGGCGTTGTGGACACGCTCGCGGCTGCAGCCTGAGCTGCCCTCGCTTCTGTTTATCGCCGGCCTGCTGGCCGCGCCCTGGGCCTGGCGCTTGGTGGGGCCTTTGCCCGCCACCACGCTGGACGTGGGCTCGCTCGCGCTGGTGGCTGCCGGCCTGCTGGTGGGCGTGGGCACACGCATGGGCAACGGCTGTACCAGCGGGCACGGCGTGTGCGGCCTGAGCCGCTTGTCGCTGCGCTCGCTGGCCAACGTGCTGGCCTTCATGGCCGCGGGCGCGGCCACCGTGTTCGTGCTGCGCCACGTGCTGGTTTGAAGGGGCGCACCATGAATCTGTTCATCGCAGCACTCAGCGGGCTGGTCTTCGGCATCGGCCTGATCGCCTCGGGCATGACCGACCCGGCCAAGGTCAAGGGCTTCCTGGACCTGGCCGGTGCCTGGGACCCCAGCCTCGCGCTGGTGATGGCTGGCGCCATCGCCGTGGGCGTGGTGGCCTTTGCGCTGGCGCAGCGGCGCGAGCGCTCGTGGACGGGGCAGCGCATGGAATTGCCGCGCTCAACCGCCATCGACGCGCGGCTGTTGGGCGGCGGGGTGCTGTTTGGCATCGGCTGGGGCCTGGCCGGCTACTGCCCGGGACCGGCCCTGGTGGCTATGGGTGCGCTGGGCCAGGGCAGCGGCGCCGCGGGCCTGTTCGTGCTGGCCATGCTGGTCGGCATGGCCTTGCACGACCGGCTGCTCGTCAAGCGCTGACTCACCAGGCGCGATGGCCATGCTCGTCTGTCGCCAACTGCTGGACCCGGCCTCGTCGACCTACACCTACCTGTTGGGCGACAGCAGCAGCGTCCAAGCCGTGCTCATCGACCCCGTGTTCGAACAGGTGCGGCGCGACACCGCACTGCTGCGCGAACTCGGCCTGCGTCTGGCAGCCAGCGTGGAAACCCATGTGCACGCCGACCACGTCACGGGGGCCTGGCTGTTGAAGCAGCGCTGTGGCAGCCGCATCGTGGTGTCCGCAGCGGCGGCAACCACAGGCGCCGATGTGCAACTGCACGACGGCGACACCGTCAGCTTCGGCCGCCGCCAGCTGCAAGCGCGCGCCACGCCGGGCCACACCGACGGCTGCATGAGCTATGTGCTCGACGACCAGAGCATGGCCTTCACGGGCGACAGCCTGCTGATCCGCGGCTGCGGCCGCACCGACTTCCAGCAAGGCAGCGCCCTGCGGCTGTACCGCTCGGTGCACGAGGGTATCTTCACCCTGCCCGCGGCCTGCCTGCTCTACCCCGGGCACGACTACAAGGGCCAGACGGTGACCAGCGTGGCCGAAGAACGGCGCTACAACCCGCGCCTGGGCGGGGACTCGAACGAGACCGACTTCGTCGGCTACATGGACGCGCTGGGCCTGCCGCACCCCAAGCTGATCGCCATCGCCGTGCCGGCCAACCTGCGCTGCGGCCAGCCCGAGGGCGACGCTGCATCTTCCACCGCCGACCCCGACTGGGCGCCACTGAACTACAGCTTCAGCGGCCTGTGGGAGATCGAACCCACCGCCTTGCAAGAACGCCAGGCCGCGGTGCAGGTGATCGACGTGCGCGAGCCGGCCGAGTTCACCGATGCGCTGGGCCACATCCAAGGCGCGGTGCTGCTGCCGCTGGCCGAGCTGGGCACGCGCGTGGCTGAGATCGATCCCGCGCGCCCGGTCGTGGCCGTGTGCCGATCGGGCACGCGCTCGGCCCAGGCCGCCGTGCTGCTGCAGCGCGCCGGCCTGGCGCGCGTGGCCAACCTGGCCGGCGGCATGCTGCGCTGGCGCGCCGAGGGGCTGGCGGTGGTGGGCGGGCGGGACTGAGTTCAGCGCCAGGCCCTGGCACGCGAGCAGGGACATGAACTGCTTCTCATTGTGTACAGGCCGCCTAATTCGCCTAGAATGAGAAACACTATGCCGTCCAAAGCGCCGGAAATCGACAAGCTCACGGCCCGCCAGCTCCAGTGGTTGGGCCTGCAGTTGCGCGCGCAGCGCAAACATCTGGGGGTCAGCGCCAGCACAGCGGCGGAATCGGCAGGCATGTCGCGGGTGACGCTGCACCGCATCGAGCGGGGTGAACCGTCGGTGACGATGGGCGCCTACCTCAACGCGGCGGCGGTGTTGGGGATGGACTTGCGGGTCGCGCCTGGCGGGCAGCCTGCGTCGCAGACACCAACCCTGCCGCCGTCTGACCAGCCGCGCCAGCACCCACTGCGTGCAGCGGGCGGCACGGCAGCTGTTCAGCTTGCCGACTACCCACAGCTCCAGCGCCTGGCCTGGCAACACGGCGGCGCCACTGAAGTCACGCCGGCCGAGGCGTTGAACCTGTATGAACGCAACTGGAGGCACATCGATGCACAAGCCTTGCTGGCTGAAGAACGCGCATTGATTCAAAGCCTGGTGGCAGTCCAGGGCGGGAGCCGGCTGCTTGTTTGAGCGCGAACATCACCGCCGTGTGGCGCGCGTGCTGCAAGTGCTGGATGCGCAGCGCTTGCACGCCTGCCAGTGCCTGTTTGGCGGCGGCACCGCATTGGCGTTGCGCGATGGCGAGTACCGCGAATCGGTGGACATAGCCTTTGTGGTCTCGCAGCGCGAGGGCTACCGCAGCCTGCGCCATGCGCTTTCTGGCCCCCTGGGAATCCGGGCGATTTGCCGCAGCGGCGCGGACACCTTGCCGCCCTTCATCCAGACCCGCGAGTTGCGTGCCGACCAGTACGGCCTGCGCACCTTGCTGCGGGTGGACAACGCGGAGATCAAGTTCGAGATCGTGCTGGAAGCGCGCATCACACTGGACCCCCCCGAGGCCGATGACCTGGTCTGTGGTGTGGCGACCCTGTGCAGGCGCGATGCGGCTGCGTGCAAGCTGTTGGCAAATTCCGATCGCTGGCGCGATGACTCGGTGCTCAGCCGCGACCTCATCGACCTGGCGATGATGGCGCTGCCCAAGCCGCTGCTGCGCCAGGCCCTGGTCAAGGCCCAGGCGGCTTACGGCAGCAGTGTGGAGAGCGATTTGCACAAGGCCATCCAGAACCTGCGCGAACGTCCGCATCGGCTGGACCATTGCATGCAAGCCATGCGCATGTCGGCCGTCCCCAAAGCCCTGCTGTGCAAGCGCATCAAGGCGCTGCAAGGGGCCAGCCCATGGAACTGAGCACTTGGCTGGCCTTCTTCGCCGCTGCCTGGGCCATCAGCCTGTCGCCCGGGCCGGGCGCGCTGGCCGCCATGAGCTCGGGCCTGAACCACGGCCTGCGCAAGGGCTACGCCACCACCCTGGGGCTGGTGCTGGGCATCTGGACACAGTTGCTGGTGGTGGGTGTGGGTCTGGGCGCCGTGCTGGCGGCGTCCAGCACGGCCTTCACGGTCGTCAAGTGGTGTGGTGTGGCCTATCTGGTATGGCTGGGCATTCAACAGTGGCGCGCGCCGGTGCAGCCGCTGGCGCAACGGCAGGCTGATGCTGCATCCGTGCGCCGGCGCGAGCTCTTTGTGCGCGGGGTGCTGATCAACCTCGTCAACCCCAAGGGCACCGTGTTCTTGCTGGCCGTGGTGCCACAGTTCATCAACCCGGCGCAGCCGCTGGTGATGCAGTACGTGGTGATCGCGCTGACGCTGGGTTTGACGGACCTGGTGGTGATGTTTGGCTACACCGCACTGGCCGCGCGCGTGCTGGGCGCGCTGAAGTCTGCTGCGCACATGCGGCTGACGAACCGCGCTTTCGGCGCGCTGTTCGTGGCCGCGGGGGCTTTCCTGGCGCTGTTCAAGCGCGGGGCCTGACAGGGCACAGCAAGCCGGCGCCCAGCGCCCCGTCACCGCAGCGCCAACAACTCGTAGGAGCGCAGCCGCGCGGCGTGGTCGTGGATGGCGCCGGCAACGATCAGCTCGTCAGCCGCGGTGCGCTGCACCATGGCGTCGACCTGCATGCGCACACTCGCCGCCGAGCCGACCGCCGTGGCCGCCAGCATGCGCTGCACGGCGGCCTTCTCTTGCGGCGTCCACATCGTTTCGAGCGCGGCGGGATCGATAGGCCGCGGCAGCGGTCCGCGGCGGCCGCGTTGCATGCCCAAAAAGCGCTGCTGGATCGAGGTGAAGTGCCAGGCGGCTTCGTCGTCGCTGTCGGCGGCGACCACGTTGATGCCGACCATGGCGTGTGGCTTGGGCCACTCGGCTGACGGCCGGTACTGCGCGCGGTAGACCTGCAGCGCTTGCAACAACAAGTCGGGCGCAAAGTGCGAGGCAAAGGCAAACGGCAGGCCCAGGTAGGCGGCCAACTGTGCGCTGTACAGGCTGGAGCCCAGCAGCCAGATCGGCACATGCGTGCCCACGCCGGGTATGGCGCGCACGGGCTGGTCCGGGCCGCCGTCGCCCAGGTAGGCCTGCAGCTCCAGCACGTCGCGCGGGAAGCCTTCTTCTTCGTCGCTGGCATCGAGGTGGCGGCGCAGGGCGCGCATGGTCAGCCGGTCGGTGCCGGGGGCGCGGCCCAGGCCCAGGTCGATGCGGCCGGGGTACAGCGTGGCCAGGGTGCCGAACTGCTCGGCAATCACCAGCGGCGCATGGTTGGGCAGCATCACACCGCCCGAGCCGACCCGGATGCTGCGCGTGCCACCGGCCAGGTGGCCCACCAGCACGGCAGTGGCCGAACTGGCCACGCCGTCCATGTTGTGGTGCTCGGCCACCCAGTAGCGGCGGTAGCCCCAGGCTTCGGCGTGTTGTGCCAGGTCCATGCTGTGGCGCAGGGCCTGGGCGGCGTCGCTGCCTTCGACAATGGGCGCGAGATCAAGTACGGACAAAGGCAGCATGGTGTGCATCATGCCTGCGCGCAGGCAGGCAGGCAGGCGCCCATCTATCGGCGCGCGGACTTGATCACCAGGCGCGTCGCGTTGGGCAGCGCCGCCATCTTTCGGTCCAGCGTCAGCGTGCCCAGTTGGTCTGCGCTGTATTGCAACGCGATCAGGCGATCCAGCAAGCCGCACCCGCGCTGGCTGGCCAGCGCTTCCAGAACCGCGTCACCACCCAACGGCGCCACCAAGCCGCTGGTCAGCACACTGCGCAGGGCGGCCTTGGCATCGGTCTTGCTGACAGCGTAGTGGTGCTGCAGGGCGATGTAGGCCTCGCCAATGACCATGTGGCTTGCGAACATCGCGGCGTGCTCGACGTCCACCAGGTGTGTCAGCGCTGCCACAACACGATCGAAGTCATGCGCGGGCTCGCCGGTGCACAGCCGCACCAGGATGGAGGTGTCAATCCCGCAGCGCCGGGGCATGCGCCTGCCCACGGAAGGTGTGGATGTCGAAGGCCGGCGCGGCCTTGTTCAGCTTGCCCCGCAAGGGGGCCAGTCGGCTGGCGTTGACTCGCTTGGCCCGCAGCACAAAGCCATCAGGGCTGGGTTGCAGTTCGAGCCTGTCTCCAGGCTTGGCGCCCAGTGCATCCAGCACATGGGCCGGAAACGTCACTTGCCGTTTTGATGTGATGGTGATGTGCATGCCAGAAGGCCTCCTTACGAATGATCTAGATTGTAAGGCAGACATTTCATGGGCGTTGACGACCATTCGCGACAGCCAGGAGTGCCGACGCGACTTCGGCCGCAGGAACCCTGTGGCTTGTCTGTCCGGCGCCATGCCCGGCCATGGCGATGCTGGGCCGAGGATTTGGTGAGCGCCCAGGAGAAGACTTTGGAAGAATTCAGCAAGTTGCAGGTGGGGCGCAACCCGTTCATCGCCTGAGGGTGCTGCCGCCTGGCGCAGCCCGCGCCAGGCGCGGGACGATGCCGGTCTCGCGGCTTGGGTCGGTGCGGCCCACCAATTGGCGGGCGGGGCACTTGGGGACACTTGAAAGTCACGATCCCACCCCTATAATTGTCCTGCTAGCACTCACCAAAGACGAGTGCTAACGATCGACGGGCCGCTGAAAGCATCCTGCGATCCATGCATGTGAATGAGCACCAACTTCGTGGTTGCTCCTGACTGTGCCTAACCCGACTCCCTAGGAGATGACATGAAACTTCGTCCGTTGCACGATCGCGTGATCGTCAAGCGCCTGGAACAGGAAACCAAAACCGCCTCCGGCATCGTCATTCCCGACAACGCCGCCGAGAAGCCCGACCAGGGTGAAGTGCTGGCCGTCGGCCCCGGCAAGCGCAATGACAAGGGTGACTTCGTGGTCCCCAACGTCAAGACCGGCGACCGCGTGCTGTTTGGCAAGTACAGCGGCCAGACCGTCAAGGTCGATGGCGAGGAACTCCTCGTCATGAAGGAAGAAGACCTTTTCGCCATCGTCGAAAAGTAATTCCTCTACCCATCACTGAATCGGAGAAACAAACATGGCAGCAAAAGAAGTCATTTTCGGCGCCGACGCGCGTCACCGCATGGTCGAGGGTGTGAACATCCTGGCCAACGCCGTCAA
>JANOLY010000618.1:0-10488 GCA_031420055.1 Burkholderiales bacterium
CGGCCAGTTCCTTGGCGGCGCTGCTTTCGCTTTGCAGGCGTGTTGCGGCCAGCCACACGGCGCAGGCGCGGCCGGCCTTGTCCAGTTCCAGCCGAGCGGTTTCGCCATGGCTGGCAAAGCTGCCGGCCAGGGTGATGCGGCCCGTGCCGGGGTGGCGCGCAATGGGTTCGATTTGCGTCGCGTCCATCAAGGGGTTGGCCAGCGACGGCTGTGCGACAAGCACCTTGCGCGCCATGGGCAGCAGGTCGAACGGGCCCCACAGGCTCCACCAGCGGCCGGCCCAGGCGGCGGTGCGGGCGGTGGGCGCGCCGTGCTGCAAGTAGGCGCGGATGATCTGCAGCGCCCCGTCCACCCACAGGTACGCCTGGCCGTCGGCGGCGTTGCTGAGGGCCGAGATGCACAAGCCCTGCTGCGGCAGGCACACGGTGCGGCTCAGCGTGCCCTGGAAGCCACCTGTGTGGCCAAAGCCGTCCCAATCGCTGCCCGCGCCGGGTGTGGGGCCGCTGATGGTGCCCAGGCCGTACCAGCGTTCGACGCTGCCGTAGCCGTCGCGCCACTGTCGGCGCAGTATCTCGCGCCGGCTGGCCGCCGACAGCACGCTGTGTTTTGCGTCGGGCGCCAGGCTGCTGAAGAACTTCACGAGGTCGGCCGCGGTGCTGACAAAACCCGTGGCCGATGCCAGTGCATTCGTGGCGTTGTCGCCGGGGATCGTCTGGCGCCGGCCCAGCGGCCACTTGGCGCTGTGGCCTTGGGCGAAGGGCAGCCGCTTGCGCGCCGCAGCCGCGGGCATGTCGGGCGTGGTTTCTTGCAGGCCTGATGCCGCCACGATCTCGCGCGCCACCCAGTCGCTGTAGGGTTCGCCCGTCACCGCCGCAATGGCCAGCCCCAGCAGCCCGTAGCCGTGGTTCGAATACTTCAGCCGCGTGTTGGGCGTGATCACCGGGCCGCCGGCCAGGTCGGCGCGCAGCGCGGCTTCGTCGAGAAAGGGCGCGCGGTCTGACCACTGCGCGGCGTCGGCGCCGTCGCGCACCAGGCCCGCGCTGTGCGACAGCAGCTGCGCCAGTGTGGCGCCGGCCACGTGCTTGTGCAGGCCGGGCACGTAGCGGCCCACGGCGTCGTCGAGCTGCCAGCAGCCCAACTCGCGCAGCCGCAGCACAGCCGCGGCGGTAAAGGTCTTGGAATGCGAGGCCACGCGAAAGCGGTGGCGCGGTGTCAGCGCGCGGCCATCGCCCGACTGGCCCAGGGCGAACTCGGCCACCAGCTTGCCGCGGTGGGCCACGGCGAAAGAGCAGCCGGGTTGTTCGGCCAGGCGCATCTGGTGCGCCACCCATTGCGGGATGTACGCCAGCGCGGCGGCCAGGGCTTTGTCTTGTGCGTTCATGGGGGGCAGCGGGCAGGGGTGGGTTGTCAAAGCGCGCGTCTTCAATGATGCGGGTTGGCACCCAGCAACATGAAAGTTAGCGCAGAAAATCTTCCAGCACCGTCAGCGTGCCGGCCTGTGCATCCATCTCGGCCATCACGCCCAGCGGCAGCGGCCGGTTGGGCGTGCCGTGCCCGCTGGGCCAGCCGCCCAGCACCGGCTTGCCCAGGGGCAGCAAGAACTTGCGCAACAAGGCATCCGGGGACTCTGATTCGGTGAAGCTGCCCAGCACCAAGCCGGCCACCGCGTCCAGCACGCCGGCCAGGCGCAGTTGCGTCAGCAAGCGGTCGACGCGGTACAGCTCTTCGCTCACGTCTTCCAGAAACAGGATGGCGCCCTCGGCCTGCCAGGCCCAGCGCGTGCCCAGCAAAGACGCCACCAGGCTGAGGTTGCCGCCGATCAGCCGCCCGCGCGCCGTGCCGGGCACGCACAAGCGCGGTGCACTGGGCTCTTCAGCCAACAGTACAGGCGCCAGCACCGCGCCGGCGCGCAGGCCGCCTTGCAGCAGCGCAAACAGCGCCTGGGTGTCGGCCTCGCGGCCGGGCCTGATGAGGTCTGACGTGGCCATGGGCGCATGCAGGCTCGCCAGGCCGTGCAGCGCCCACAGCGCGTGCAGGGCGGTGATGTCGCTGTAGCCGATGAGCAGCTTGGCGCTGCGGCGCACCAGCGCGCCGTCGATGCCGTCCAGCAGCCGCATGCAGCCGTAGCCGCCGCGCATGCAGTGGATGGCGGCCAGTTCCTCGTCGGCCAGCGCCGCGTGCAGGTCGGCCAGCCGCACGCTGTCGTTGCCGGCCAGGTAGCCGGTGCTCTGCGCGCAGCCCGGGAAGATGCGCACGCGCAAGCCGAAGCTTTCGTACAGCGCCGGCACAGCGGCCAGCGATTCGGGCTGCGTGGGGCCGGCCGGCGCGATGACGCCGATGAGCGCGCCGGGGGGCAGGGTTCTGAAGGTCACGACATCGTCCTCACAAGTTGATGCACCGCCGCGCCCAGCGCCGGCAGCCGCCAGGTGGTGGCGCAGCGCGGGTGCGGGGCGTAGCGCTGGCCCAGGCTGGTGAGCACGGCCACGATGTAGTGCGTGTCGTCGGCCATCTTGTCACCGGCCTGCACGATGCCGGCGTCAGACGCGTAGTTGTCGGTGGTGCCGGTCTTGTGCGCAAAGGCCGGCGCGTCCGGCAAACCCGGCACCCAGCCGGGCAGGCCGCGCAGGCTGCCGGACGACAGAATTTCGTCGAGCTGCTGGCGCGCCAGCACACCGCGCAGGTGGGCGCGCGTGGCCGGCTTCAGCAGTTCGGTCCCGGCGGGCAACCACGGCGCAGGCGGCGCGTCGGCGTTCAGCAACCACAACAGGCGCACGGTGTCCCAGGCCGTCATGTGGATCTGGCCCACGCCCGCGCCGTCGGGGTTGCGCCAGCCGCCGCCTGGCGTGGTGTTGTTGAGCTGCAGCGTGGGCAGGTCCAGCGCGGCAAAGCGCTGGTTCAGCGCGCCCACCATCCCCAAGCGGTGCAGCAGCGCCACGCAGGTGTCGGTGGCGTCGTTGTCGCTGACCACCATCATCGGCTCCAGCCCAGCGGGCCAGGGTGTCATGCCGCGGTCCACGGCCAGGGCCACGCCCACGGCCACCATCAGCTTGAGCAGCGAGGCCGGGTAGGGCGCCACCATGCGCGGTACGGGCCTGTCCGTGGCTGCGCCGCGCACGGGCGCACTGCCGTGCAGCGCCGTCCAATTCATGCGCTGCCAATCGCTGTTGCTGGCCCAGGCCACCGATTCACCGCGGGCGTCGCGCTGGTCGGCGTCGAAGCGCAAGCCCTGCACTGCGCCGGCCTGGTCACCGATGGACGCCACCAGGCCATGCGGGTGCTCACGCGAGAACAGCACATTGGCCCAGCGCGCGGTGCCCGTGGGCCCGAACGCGGCCACGGCCAGGTCGATGCTGGGGAAGTGTGCCACCGCCGCGCCGCCGCGTTCGCGGTCGGGCGTGCTGCCGAAACCTTGTGCGCGAACGGCGGCGAGCAGGCCCTGGGCGAGGTAGTGGGAATCGGTCATGGGGCGAATCTTGGGGGTGCCACGGCACATTGGAGCTGTGCTGTCAGGTCCAATCCGTTCAGCGCCTTCTCGGCCATCAGGAAAAGCCCACGGCCACCGCTGGCCCTGGCCCAGGCGTCGCCGATGGCGCGTTTCTCACGTGAGTCGTCGTTCGTGGCATAAGCATCGCCCTTGTACTCGACGACAAGCAGCCTGCCGTCATGCAGTTCGGCCACGAAGTCGGGGTAGAAGTAGTCGGTGGCGGTGGGCAGCCAGAAAGAAAACTGCGGCTGACGTTCGATGTTGCGCACCCAGTGTTTCAGGGCGGGCAAGGTGTCCAGCGCCTTCGCACAGTCAAATTCTTCGCCCAGCGATTTCAGCGCGTGGATGTCGTCCAAGGCCCTCACCAGCCAGTGCACGAGGTCGCTCTCGCTGGCCGTGCTGGGTACGTTGTCCAGCGTCAGTTGGGCAGCGTCATGCGCCTGGCGCAGTTCCAGCCGGCTGTGGTTGACGTAGATCTCGAACAGGTCGCTTTGCTCCACCAGCCTGAAGCCCGGCAGGTCGGGCCGGGGGTCGGTGCGCATCAGGTCGAAAGAGACGATTTCGCTGAGCGTTTCGCGCTCGAAGAGCTGCAGCTCGCCTTGCTCACCGCCCCCCACCTGCAAGCCCACACACAAGCGCGGCACGGGGGCGAAGGGCACGCCGCGCTGCGCCGGCGCGCGGGCGGCGTGGATGCGGTGGTTGTGCTGCTGCACCTGGGCCGACACAGAGGCATGCTCGGCGGGTGGCAGGGCGGCCAGCACACGGCCCAGCAATGCGTCGGACACCTCGCCCGCCACCTGCAGCGTCGGCGCATCGCCGCTGGCGGCGCCGCCACGAGCACGTCCGGTTCACCTTCAAGCGCCGCCGCCGCAGCCGGGCTCAGCGTCAGCGTCAACACCGGCACGGGCGGTGACTGCGGGGCCGTGGCGTCGCCGTCAAACAGCCCTGGCACACCGGGGTCGGGCAGCACCACGGCGGCGGCATTCAGCGCTTCGAAGCCCATGCCCTGCACCATGCGGTCCACCAGCGCCGAAGCGGCCTCTGAGAAGCTGCGGGCCACGACATGCGCATAGGCGCGGTTCAGCGCCGGGCTCTTGCGCCGCGTGGCGTAGGGCATGCGCAGCACGCGGCCCAGCAGCTGTTCCACGTCCTTGCCCGAACGCACGTTCTGCAGCGAGCACAGCACGTAGGCGAACGAACAGTCCCAGTCTTCCTTCAAGGCTTCGACGGTGATGACGTAACGCACGGGGCTGGCACGGTCGAACAGGTTCAGCCCGTCCAGGCCGCGTTGGTCGCCGGTGGCGATGACGACTTCGGCATCGGTCGCGTATTTCTCGTCCAGCAGGTGCTGGCCCAGCACGGCGGGTGGCACATCGCCGGTCTTGTCTTGCGCCTGGAACAGCACGATGGGGCGCACGTACAGGGTTTCGTGCGCCGCCTCGGCTTCCAGATGCGCGCGGCGCAGCACGGCGTCGCGCACGGCGTCTGTCCAGTCCTTGTGCTCGGCCAGCATCACCGGCAGCTTGACCATGTCTTCGGCCTGCAGCTCGCGCGCGCCGACGCTGTACAGCACGTTGGTCTTCTTGGGCACCGGCGTGGCCGTGAGTTCCAGGATGGCGCTGGGCGCCACGCACCGCAATGTTTCGAAGGTGGTGTCGGTCTGCGCGTTGTGCGCTTCGTCCACCACCACCAGCGGGCCGGTCAGCGCCAGCAGATTGACCAATGAATGCTTGACGCGACCCAGGTCGGCGCGGGTCAGGAAGCCTTGGCCGGGCTCGGTGGGCAGGTCACTTTCTTCGACCTTTTCCAGCGCCGACAGGTCGGCCCCTGTGCTTTCGAGCTGCGCAAAGTGCGCATCGAAGTCTTCGCTGAAGGCATACACGTTTCGGCCCTTCGTGCTGCGTACACGAAAGCTCTGCATGGTGGCCACCAGCACGATGGCCTTGCGCCCCAGGTCTTGCGGCGCCAGGGTGGGCGCGGCGTCCAGGTCCAGCACCAGCAACGCGGGGCCATAGGCGGCTTCCAGCGCGGCGCGGTAGGCATGGCCAGGCTGCTGCAAGGCCACCAGCGTCTGGTCGCGGATGGTGGTGGAAGGCACCAGCCACCGCACCACCGGAAAGTCAGCCTGCCGCCAGGTGCGCGCCATCAAGGCAATGGCGTGCGAAGCCAGCAGCGTCTTGCCCCCGCCCGTGGGGATGCGCAGGCACACACAAGGCGTGTTGCCGAAGGCGCTGGCGCGGTAGGGCGCTTGCGTACGGGCATCGGCCTGGCCTTCGGCCTGGCGTTGCATCTCAACCGCCCACGCCACCGCCAGCGACCCCGTGCTGCGGCCAGCGGCCAGGAAGCGCGCCAAGCTGTCCAGCGCCTGTTGTTGGTAGGTTTTGAGGGTCAGGGCGGTCATGGGCGGGTCAGGTCGGGCGTGTCATCGCGCGGTTTGATTGGCACAGATTGGCGGCCGCGCAAAACGATTGGCAAACAAAATATGATTAAAAATCAATTGCTTAGCGTATTGATTGACGCATGCTGGCACATTTGCGCACACGATTGGAACAAGCCTCAAGTGCGCCGCGCCCACAAGGCAGCCTGGGTGGGGCCGCCGATGTTCTCGATCTCGCTGCGGCGCTGCATGTCTTGCAGCAATGTCCTGACGAACTCGCGTTTGCGCTTGTCGCCCACGATTGTCGAAGGCAGCTTGTCCAGCAACAGCCGGTTGATGCTTGGTCGCCGCTGGGGGCCCATGGCCAGCATCTTCAGAATCAGGGCGCGGTAATGTTGGTTGTCCAGGCCGCTGGCGTCTACGTACTCGGCTTCAAGGCCGGTGGCTGCGGCCACACCAGCCGAGATGGTGGTGCGTGCGCCCCGCCCTTCCACCAGCCCCCGTTGTCGCAGCTGTTGGCGCTGCTCTTTGTTGAGGTTGTGGCCCTTCTGCAGCAGGTCCAACAGCAGCACGGTCGCCAAGTCCAGGTCGGGCTGCGACATCAGCAGGCGGCTGTAATCCAGGCTCAAGGCCTGCCCCTGTACGTTGAACACCGTTTGGAGTGCGTCGCTGCCTTCGTAGTCAGGCAACGGCAAAAACCGCTCGCGTTGAATGCGCACCATGTCTTTGATGCCGAAGCCGGCCTTGTCGATCATGCCGATCTCATTCATGGCCGCTGCCAACCAGGCGTTTCGGTACAGCCGCGGCGTGTGCTGCCCGGTGAAATAGTCTTCGGGGCTGCCTTCGGCGAAGCGGCCCGCGTTTAGCATGCACAACCTTCCGGGCCGCTCTTCGACCACGATCCTCTCGCTTCGCGCGTAGTCCTGGTGGGCAATGCAGTTGTGCAGCGCTTCCAGCACCAGTTGGACGTGATAGCGCGGTAGCTGCACCGGGATCAGCTGAGAGTCCGGAAACAACTTGATGATCGGGTTGCGGATGCGTGACATCAACTCGCTGGTGGCCAGCAAGAACGGCGGTCCAAAGGACTCCGCAGCACGTTCTTGGGGCAGCTTCCAAACCAGTTCGGCAGGGTGCGGGCTGAGCCGATGAACGGCCCTCTCGGCGCGGCCCACCAACAGCAGCGCAGCCCGTGTCACGCCGCCATGAACGGTCAGACGCGCCTTGTCCAAAAAGGCAGCGTCACTCCATTGCGCGATATCGCCGGCCCAGCGCTGCCTTGCGTTCTTGTCGGCAAACTGCCGTCGCGCCAGTGCCAGGGCATGCGGGTCCAGGTCGTCAAGCGTCGCCCCCGGCACGACCGCAGCGCTCCAGTCTTCGCCCACAAGCGGTTCGGCCAGGATGGCGGCCAGTCGATCGGCGCGCAGCGGCACCAGCTTGTCATGGTCACGCTGCCAGGCTTGACTGTGTGCCACCACCGGCTGGCGCGGCGCATGGCGCGGCACATGTACCAGCCACACCACCGCGCCGGTGTCATTCGCACACAAGGCTTCCACGTTCAGCCCCAGTGACGGCAGATTTGCGCAGCGACTCAGCAGCTTGTGGGGAAGGTTCTCGGGCGTGTTGTCGCTGAACTCCACGATGCCCACAGGCAACAGGCTGCCGTCTCGCACGCCGATGACGACGCACCCGCCATCCATGTTGGCCAGTGCCGATACATACGACAGCAGGTCTTCGCCTTTGTCCCCGGCGATGCTGTGCTTCAAGTTGCGCCAAGCCTTCCACTCGTGCCGTTCGTTCTCGGCCGGAAAGCGTGCGCGCAGCAGTTGTTGCAATTCAGTGGCGTTCATGGTCCTGTCACCCCGCCCCCAACTCGTAAGGCACCTGCCTGAACACCAACCCCTCGGCCGCCAACCGGGCCGGCCCCAGACGGCAGGCTTCGCCGTACACCACCCGGGGGCCGGCATGCAGCGCGCCGTTCACGGGCAAGGCCTTCAGCGCATGCAGCACGGCCAGTGTCAGCACGTTGCCGCTGTCGGGCCGGCGGTCGCCCAGGATGCCGTTGTAGAGCAGATAGATTGCCGTGCCTTCGAACACCCCGATCAGCGGTGTGCCGGGTGCCGCCGCTTGCGTGTAGGCGCAGCGCGTGGCCTGCTGCCTCACGAACGCTGCCAACGCCGCGAAGTCCACGCCTGCGTTGATGCGCCCGGCGGCGTCGAACACCGCGTCACCTACGCGCATGAATCGAAAGCCCCGCCGCCCTGCCAGCCCACGGCTGCGCTGATGCCGCCCTGTTCCCCGGCCACCACCTTTTCAAGCCGCGGCAGGCAATGCGTGGCGGCGTGCTCGCCCATCTCGATGCCGATCCACCGCCGCCCCATCTTGTGCGCCACGGCGGCGATGGTGCCGCTGCCGAGGAAGGAGTCGAGGACGAGATCGCCAGGGTTGGTGGCGAGTTCGAGCACACGCTTTAGCAAGCGCTCGGGCTTTGGAGTTGAAAAGGGCTCCGTGCCGGAACCGGCGAACAACTCCTTGGCCTCGCGAGTGGCCTCCCGGTTTTCGCCCAGCTCTTCGTAAGGCCACCAGGTCCACGGAACTACCGTGCCTGCGAACTCGGCCCAGAACTTCTTGCGCTGCGCCATCCCGCTGCCGTTGCGGCCAAAGTAGATGCGGTTGTCGGCCAGCAAGGCGGCGAACAGTTCGGGCGTGGTGCTCCAGCAGCGTCCCGGTGGAGGCGTCAAGACACGGCCCCCGGCGTTGTGATCGGGTAGGTCAGGTTTGGACGAATGTTGGGTGCATGAAACGGGATGGCGAGCCAATCGCCCCGGGGGTCGTTGTCGCGGTTGGTGTAGGTGGCGCGCTGCTTGGGGTCGGCTTCCAGCCGGCGAAGCTGCGTTTCCTGGCCGCCCAGACCGTAGAGCAGTACGTGGTCGTGTGCTGCCGAGACGACCTTGGCGTCGTTGCGTCTGGTCAGTGTCTTCTGCCAGGCAAACGAGGAAATGAAATTGCCCCTCCCGAACACCTCATCCATCAACACCTTGAGGTAATGCCCTTCGTGGTCGTCGATGGTCACCCAGATGCTGCCGTCTTCGCGCAGGAACTCCCGCAGCAGTTGCAGGCGCGGCAACATCATCGACAGCCACTGCGAATGTTCCAGGTTGTCGTCGTAATGCTCGAACGCACTCTTGGTGTTGTACGGCGGGTCGATGAAGATGCACTTCACCTGCGCACGGTACAGCGGCAAGGGCGCCTTCAAGGCCTGCAGGTTGTCGCCCTGAACGAGCAGGTTGTGCGTATCGCCATTGCCGTGGGTGGACACGGCTTGCAGCAGGCGGTGCGGCACCTGCGCGGCAGTGCGGAACGCAGCGTCGCGATTCAACCAGTCGAGTGTGGGCATCGGGGAATCGGGGTCGGGCGCTCAGTCTGGAGTGCGAATCAACGGGTCGCCCGGCCGCGCCAACGCCTGAAAGTCGCGCAGGTTGAGCGTGAAGAACACCTCGGCGCGGGCCTTGCGTGCAGCGGCCAGGTGCAGCCAGTCGTAGATGGCACCGCCGCGGACGCCCCGGAGGTGCGCCGACTTCATCGCATCCATCAAGTCCCTGCCCGCCAGCGACTGCAAGGACACAAAGGGCAGCAGGCCTTCCTCTATCAAAGCGACAACACCCTGTGCGCTGAACCGCCGCCCCTTGCGCCCGCCTGTCAGCACCGAGAAGGTTTCTGCCAAGGCATGCGAATACATCTGGTGCCCGCCCACAACCAGCAGCCGGTCACAAACCGGGTGGTGCTCCTCATCAGGGTCCAGCGAAGCCAGCAGGACGGAGCTGTCCAGAAACGCCATGGCGCTGGGCGTCAACCCCGGCGCCGCGCCTGCGCGTCGCGCTCGGCGCGCACGGCCGCAGCTGCGTCGAAAGGCTGCCCTGTCGGTTTGAGCACCGTTCGCCGCCCCGGACGCCTTAGCAACTCGCCGTCAGCGTCGGCATCGGGCTCGGGCGTCAGTTCGATGCGCTGGGCCACAACGTCTAGCCGCAGGCGCGAGCCGGCCGTGAGGTTCAGCGCGCGCCGCACGGCGCTGGGCAGCACGATACGGCCAGCGCTGTCGATGGTGAGGGCGTGGTCCATGTCAATCCTGGTGGGGGCTGGTGTGGCATTCTATCTGCCATGGTTTCTGGTGCGTCTTGTGGGCGGTGTCGCGTCACCCTCAACCCGCCACCACATGGCAGGCCACCCGCCGCCCGCCCACTTCACGCATCAGCGGCGCTTCGACCTTGCAGCGCGCCACCGCCACGCGCTGGCGCTGGCCGCCGCTGAACATGTGCGGATAGCGCTAGGCGTGTTCAGCGCGCAGCTCCACGCGGTCCAGCATCTGCGCCACGCGCTCGCGGCGTTCGGCCTTGCCGAGCGCGGTGTTGATGAGCAGCGGCTCTTCCAGTGTCGCGGCGATGCTCTTGCGCGGGTTCAGGCTGGCATAGGGGTTCTGGAACACCATCTGCACCCGCTGGCGCAGACCGCGCAGGGGTGTGGGCGGCGCGGCCGGTGACCGCAGGCGGCATCACTCACGAGCCCGGCGCGATCACTCGCAGCGTCGGGAAGTAGGTCTTGAAGCGCGCGGCGTCCCGGCTCAACAGCGGCC
>JANOLY010000619.1:0-1586 GCA_031420055.1 Burkholderiales bacterium
GCCCGGTCCGGCCGCGCTGACCGACGGGCTGGAACAACTGCACGCGCAGTGCGCGGCCTGGGCACAAGCCCAGGAAACTCAGAACCACACACCATGATCGACATCCAGGACGCCGTGCTGGCCGCCCGCGTGCAGCAGCGCATCGACCACCTGACCAAGCCCTTGGGCGCACTGGGCCGCCTGGAAGCGCTGGCGCTGCAAATCGCGCTGATACAGGGCGCTGAGGCGCCGCAACTGCTTGCACCGTAGCTGGTGGTGTTTGCCGCCGACCACGGCATCGCGGCGCAAGGTGTGTCGGCCTACCCGCAGGCGGTGACGCTGCAAATGGTGGCCAACATGCTGGCCGGGGGTGCTGCGGCGGCGGTGCTGGCGCGCCAGCACGGCCTGGCGCTGACGGTGGTGGACTGCGGCGTGGCCGGCACCGTGCCGCCGCAGCCGGGGTTGGTGGTGGCCAAGGTGCGCGCCGGCACGGCAGACAGCAGCGTGCAGCCGGCCATGTCTGCGGCCGAATGCAGCACGGCCATGGCACACCGCGCGGCCCTGTTGCGCGACCTGCCCGGCAACGTGCTGCTGCTGGGCGAGATGGGCATTGCCAACACGTCAGCCGCGGCGCTGTTGATGGCGCGGCTGACGGGCTTGCCCATCACCCAATGCGCAGGCCGCGGCACGGGCCTGGACGACGCCGGCCTGGCCCACAAGTACGCCGTGCTGCAGCGCGCGCTGACGCTGCATGAAGGCGCGCAAACGCCGCTGCAGGCCCTGGCCGCGCTGGGCGGGCTCGAGATCGCCACCATGGCCGGCGCCGTGCTTCAAGCCGCCCAGCAGCGCCGCTTGGTGGTGGTTGATGGCTTCACCACCACCGCTGCCGTGGCCGTGGCCGCGGCGCTGGCGCCGGCCGTGCTGCAGCGCTGCGTGTTTGCCCACGCCTGGGCCGAAAGCGGCCACGCACGCTGGCTGGCCGCGCTGGGTGCGCAGCCGCTGCTGGAGCTGGGCTTAAGGCTGGGCGAAGGCTCGGGCGCGGCGCTGGCCTGGCCGCTGCTCAAGTCTGCCGAACTGTTGTTGGCGCAGATGGCCAGCTTTGACAGCGCCGGTGTCAGCGGCCCCGTGGCCGGCGCGGCCGAGCCGGGCGACGATGCGGCGTTGGCGCCAGCCGACAAGGCCAAGGCGCCAGACCATGCGCCATGAACTGCGCCTGTTCCTTATCGCGCTGCAATTCCTGACCCGCGTGCCCGTGCCGGCCTGGGTGGGCTGGCGCGAGGACTGGATGCACCAGAGCGCGCGCCACTTCCCGCTGGTCGGGGCGTGTGTGGGGGCCTTCGGTGCGGGGGTGTTCTGGGCGGCAGCGCACCTGTGGTCGGGCAGCGTGGCGGTGTTGTTGTCGATGGTGGCCACGGTGTGGCTCACCGGCGCCTTCCATGAAGACGGCCTGGCCGACACCTGCGACGGCCTGGGTGGCGCGGTGAGCCAGCAGCGCGCGCTGGACATCATGAAAGACTCGCGCCTGGGCACCTACAGCACGGTCGGCCTGCTGGCCGTGCTGGCGCTGAAGGCCGCGGTGCTGGCCGACCTGGCCAAGCGCGACTTCG
>JANOLY010000620.1:0-1756 GCA_031420055.1 Burkholderiales bacterium
CGCCAATGCCGTGCTGCGCCGGGTCGACTCCCTGCAAAACACCGTGATCCCGCGCGAGATCGAAGTGGCCACCACGCGCAACTACGGCGCCACCGCCAACGACAAGGCGCAAAAGCTGATCCAGAAGCTGCTGTTCGCCACCGCCTCGGTGGTGGCGCTGGTGTTCATCGCACTGGGCCGGCGTGAAGCGGCGATCGTCGGCATCGCCGTCGCGCTGACACTCACCGCGACCCTGTTCGCCTCGTGGGCCTGGGGTTTCACGCTAAACCGGGTGTCGCTGTTCGCGCTGATCTTCTCGATCGGCATCCTGGTCGACGACGCGATCGTGGTGGTCGAAAATATCCACCGCCACCAGCAGCTGTTCCCGGGGCGGAGCCTGACGCAGATCATCCCCGGCGCGGTCGACGAGGTGGGCGGCCCGACGATCCTGGCCACCCTGACGGTGATTGCCGCGCTGCTGCCGATGGCCTTCGTCTCCGGATTGATGGGCCCGTACATGAGCCCAATTCCGATCAACGCCAGCATGGGCATGCTGATCTCGCTGGCCATCGCGTTCAGCGTCACACCCTGGCTGGCGCGGCTGTGGATGAAGGACTCGCCGGTCGGCACAGCCGCCGACAACGATCACGCCCACACGCCGAAGCCGCATGGACTGGCCGCCAAGCTCGGCCCGCTGTTCGAGCGCGTGTTCCGCCCCTTGCTGGACGAGCAGCGCGGCAAGCGCAACCGGCGCTGGCTGGGGCTGGGTGTCGCGCTGATGATCGTGGTGTCGCTGGCCTTGCCGGCGCTGGGCCTGGTGCAGTTGAAGATGCTGCCGTTCGACAACAAGTCGGAATTCCAGGTCATCGTCGACATGCCTGCCGGCACGCCGGTGGAGCAGACCGCAGCGGTGCTGCACGAACTCGGCCGCCACCTGGCCACCGTGCCCGAGGTCACCGACTACCAGGCCTATGCCGGCACCGCCGCCCCGATCAACTTCAACGGCCTGGTGCGGCAGTATTACCTGCGCACGGGTGGCGCAGTCGGCGACTTGCAGGTGAACCTGATCGACAAGCACCAGCGCAGCGCTCAGAGCCACGCCATCGCGATGCGCGTGCGCCCGGCGCTGCAGCAGATCGGCGCGCGCTTCGGTGCCAACGTGAAGGTGGTGGAAGTGCCGCCCGGCCCGCCGGTGCTGGCGCCGCTGGTGGCCGAGGTGTATGGGCCTGATGCCGAGGGCCGCCGCGAGGTGGCCAAGGCCGTGCGGGCCATGTTCGCCGCACAGGGGGGTGTGGTCGATACGGACGACAGCAGCATCGCCAATGCACCCCGCACCGTGCTGGTGGTGGACCGGCGCAAGGCGGCCCTGCTGGGCGTCTCGCAGCAGGCCATCGTCACCACGCTGCGAGCCGGCCTGGCCGGCGAAGCCACGAGTTATCTGCACGACGGCAGCAAATACCCAGCCGCCGCCACCTTGCAGCTGCCTCCCGAGAAACAAGGCGATCTCGACGCGCTGCTGCAGTTGGCCGTGCGCAGCGCCTCCGGCAAGCTGGTGCCGATCCGCGAACTGGTGACGCGCAGTGACACGCTGCGCGAGCAGCCGACTTATCACAAGGACCTGCTGCCGGTGAACTATGTCGTGGCCGACATGGCGGGCACGGTGGACAGCCCGCTGTACGGCCTGTTCGGCATGCGCAGCCAGCTCGCCGGCATCAAGACGCCGGGCGGCGGCACGGTCACCGAATACTTCATCCGCCAGCCCACCGACCCCTACCGC
>JANOLY010000621.1:0-6206 GCA_031420055.1 Burkholderiales bacterium
CGACTTGCTGGCGCGCAGGTGGGCCCAGACCTCGTGGCCGGGCAGCACGCGTTCGACCAGCGCCTCGACCGCGCCACCGCTGGGCTTTTCGCCGTGCAGCCGGGCCTTGATGACGCGGGTGTCGTTGAAGACCAGCAGGTCGCCCGAGCGCAGCAGCCCGGGCAGGTCGGTGAACTGGCGGTCGACCGGCAGCGCGCCGGTGCCGTCAAGCAGGCGCGAGCCACTACGCTGGGCCGCCGGGTGCTGCGCAATCAGCCCGGGCGGCAGCGCAAAGTCGAAGTCGTCGAGGGTGTGGGCCACGGCAGGTCAGGGTGAGGTGGAGGCGGCGGGTGGGGGCGCAATGGCCATCGCCGCAGGTGTGTACAAGGGCGGCGCATCGGCGCGCAGGTGCGCCACGTGGCCGCCGCCCAGCCATTCGTCGTAGACCCAGTCGTCGTCCAGGCGCTGCACGCCGGCAGGCATGTCCAGCGTCTGCACCGGCACCCCGTTCAGCGCGACAGTCATGTAGTCGATCCAGATCGGCAAGGCCAGCGCACTGCCCGACTCCCGCTCGCCCAGGCTGCGCGCGGCGTCGCTGTGACCCATCCACACCACGGCCACCAGCCTGGGCTGAAAGCCGGCGAACCAGGCGTCGACGGCGTCATTCGTGGTGCCCGTCTTGCCGTACAGGTCCGGCCGCTTCAGCCGCGCCTGCGCGCTGGCCGCGGTGCCCACACGCGTCACATCGGCCAGCAGGCTGTTGACGACAAAGACGTTGCGGGCCGACACGGCGCGGTTGTCCTCGCTCAACGTCGCGGGTGGCGGCGCCTCAAACAGCACCTTGCCCTGCGCGTCGGTGATGCGCTCCACCAGCACCGGCGGCACACGCCAGCCGCCGTTGGCGAAGACGCCGTAGGCCTGCGCCATCTGCAGCGGGCTGGCGCTGCCGCTGCCCAGGGCCAGCGTCAGGTTGTCGGGTTGGCGCGCGGGGTCGATGCCGAAGCGGGCCGCCCAGTCGCGCACTGCGCCCACGCCCACGTGCTGGGCCAGGCGCACGCTGACCAGGTTCTTCGAGCGCACCAGCGCGTCGCGCAGCGTTATGGGCCCGTCGAAGCGGCCGTCGCTGTTCTGCGGCGCCCAGGGCTTGCCGCCAATGTTGTCTGACAAGAAGGGCAGGTCGTCAATGATCGTGGCCGGCATCACGCCGCGTTCCAGCGCCGCTGAATACAAGAACGGTTTGAAGCTCGAACCCGGCTGGCGGTAGGCCTGGGTGGCGTGGTTGAAGGCCTGCTGGGTGAAGTCGAAGCCCCCCACCAGCGCGCGGATGCGGCCGGTGGCCGGGTCCAGCGCCACCAGCCCGGCCTGCACCTGCGGCCACTGCGACAGCGTCCAGCCCGGCCCCTGGCGCTGATCTTGGCGAATGACCCGCACGATGGCCCCGCGCTTGACAGCCAGCGGCGCGCGCGCCTTGGCCGCCAGCGCCGGCTGGGCCCAGCGCAGGGCCTCGCCGCGCAGGGTGACGGCCTCGCCGCTGGCCAGCTGCACCAGCACCGCGCTGGGCGAGGCCGCCAGCACGATGCCCACGCGCAGCGTCTCGTCGTCGCGGTGGTTCTTCAACGCCTGCGCTGCGGCAGCCTCGGTGGCGGCGTCCGTGCCAGCGGGCAGGGGTTCGATGTCTTCCGGCCCGCGCCAGGGGCCTTTGCGGTCGTGCGCCAGGATGCCGCGCTGCACGGCGGCGACAGCGGCTTTCTGGTCGGCCGCGCGCAGCGAGGTCACCACGCGCAGCCCGGTCGTGTAGGCCTCGGTACCAAAGCGCTCGACCACCACGCGGCGCGCCATCTCGGCGGCGTGGCCGGCCTGCACCGGCGCGTCCAGAGGCGAGCGCAGGGCCAGCCGCTCGGCACGCGCCGCGGCCTGTTGCTGGGCGGTGATCAAGCCTGTTTCCTGCAGCCGCTGCAACACCAGGCGCTGGCGCTGCGTGGCGCGGCTCAGGTTGACCACGGGGTTGGCGTAATTCGGGTTCTGTGGCAGCCCCACCAGCATGGCGGTTTCGGCCCAGGACAGCTTGTCCAGCGGCTTGCCGAAGTAGGTCTGTGCGGCGGCGGCAAACCCGTAGGCGCGTTGACCCAGGAAGATCTCGTTGAGGTAAATCTCCAGGATGCGGTCTTTGCTCAGCGCTTGCTCGACCTTCAGCGCCAGCAAGATCTCCTTGGCCTTGCGTTCGGCCGTGAACTGATGCGTCAGCAGCATGGTGCGCACCAGTTGCTGGGTGATGGTTGATGCACCCTGCTTGCGCCCGCCGGTCAGCATGGACAGTACGGCGCGCGCCATGCCCTGGGGGTCGATGCCGCTGTGGCTGCGAAAGCGGCTGTCTTCGACGGCCAGCAAGGCGTCCTGCAAGCGCCGCGGGATCTGCGCCAGCGGCGTGTACTGGCGGCGTTCGCTGCCGAATTGCGCGATCTCCACGCCGTCCGCGGTCAGCACCTGCAGCGGCTGGCGCGGCTGGTAGTTGACGATGCGGTCTATGGGCGGCAACTCGAAGGTCGCCGCGCGCACCGGGGCCAGCGGCGAGCAGATCAAGGCCAGGGCGACGCTGCCTGCGAGGGTTCTTTGCACCGCGGCATTATCAGGACAAGGCACACCCGCCGCCCCACCACAATGCGCGCCATGCCTGCCAGCCCAGCCCAGAAGTCCGGCCCGCAAAAGGCGATGGAACGCCTGGGCCTGGTGCGCGACATCGACCTGGCGCTGCACCTGCCCCTGCGCTATGAAGACGAGACAGGGCTCGTGCCCATGGCCAGCCTGCGCGACGGTGACATCGCGCAGGTGCAAGGCGTGGTGCGCGAGTGCCGCGTCGAGACACGAACCCGGTGCCAGTTGGTGGCGGTGCTGGCCGACGACAGCGGCGAGATCGTGCTGCGCTTGCTGCACTTCTACCCCTCGAACCAGAAGACCCTGGCCGTGGGCCAGCGCGTGCGTGCTCGCGGTGAAGTGCGCGCCGGCGTTCTGGGCCGCGAGATGGTGCACCCGAGGTTCAAGGCCGTCGGCGCCGACGAGCCCCTGCCGCTGGCGCTGACGCCTGTCTACCCCAGCTCGGCCCAGTTGCCCCAGGCCTACCTGCGCAAGGCCGTGGTCTCGGCCCTGGCCCGCGCGCCGCTGGGTGAGCTGTTGCCGCCGCAGCTGCTGCCGCCGGGCCTGCCGCCGCTGCGCGAGGCGCTGCAGACCTTGCACCACCCGGCGCGCGACGTGCCGCCCCACACGCTGGAAGACCACGAGCACCCGGCCTGGCAGCGGCTGAAGTTCGACGAACTGTTGGCCCAACAACTGTCGCAGGCCCAGGCCCAGGCAGAGCGCGCCACGCTGGGTGCGCCCGCCCTGCTGCCGCGTGACGACGGCCTGCACAGCCGGCTGCTGGCCGCACTGCCCTTTGAGCTGACCGCCGCCCAGCAGCGCGTGGTGGCCGAGGTGGCCGCCGACCTGACCCGGCCGCAGCCCATGCACCGCTTGCTGCAAGGCGACGTGGGTTCGGGCAAGACCGTGGTGGCCGCGCTGGCCGCGGCGCGCGCCATCGACGCCGGCTGGCAATGCGCGCTGATGGCGCCCACCGAAATCCTGGCCGAGCAGCACTTTCGCAAGCTGGTGGGCTGGTTGGCGCCGCTGGGCGTGACCATCGCCTGGCTCACGGGCAGCCGCAAAGGCCGTGCGCGCGACGCCATGGTGGCCCAGGTGGCGTCGGGCCAGGCGATGCTGGTGGTGGGCACCCACGCGGTCATTCAGGATGACGTGGCCTTTGCCCGGCTGGGGCTGGCCATCGTCGACGAGCAGCACCGCTTCGGCGTGGCGCAGCGGCTGGCCCTGCGGGCCAAACTGGGCCCGTATTCGGCTGACGGCGAGAGGCCGGACACGCCGTCGCTGGAGCCGCACCTGTTGATGATGACCGCCACGCCCATCCCGCGCACGCTGGCCATGAGCTACTTCGCCGACCTGGACGTCAGCACCATCGATGAGCTGCCGCCCGGCCGCACAGCGGTGCTGACCAAAGTCTTTTCTGACAGCAGGCGCGCGCAGGTCATCACGCGCATCCAGACCGAGCTGGCCAGCCGCGAAGGCAGCCAGGTGTACTGGGTCTGCCCGCTGGTCGATGAAAGTGAACATCTCGACCTCCAAAACGCCACCGCCACCCACGCCGAGTTGGGCGCCGCGCTGCCCGGCGTGATGGTGGGCCTGCTGCACGGGCGCATGAAGGCGGCGGAGAAAAGCGCCGTGATGAAGCTGTTCACCAGCGGCGAGATGCGCTTGCTGGTGGCCACCACGGTCATCGAAGTGGGCGTGGACGTGCCGGCGGCCAGCCTGATGGTGATCGAGCACGCCGAACGCTTTGGCCTGGCGCAACTGCACCAACTGCGGGGGCGTGTCGGCCGGGGTGCTGCGGCCAGCGTGTGTGTGTTGCTCTACACGCCGCCACTGTCAGCCACTGGCAAGGCGCGGCTTAAAGCCATGGCCGAGACGAGTGACGGCTTCGAGATTGCGCGGCGCGACCTCGAAATCCGAGGCCCTGGCGAATTCATGGGCGCGCGCCAGAGCGGCGACGCCTTGCTGCGCTTCGCCGACCTACAGCAAGACAGCGCCTTGCTGCAGGCCGCACGCGCTCTGGCGCCGCGGCTGCTGCAGGGGCATCCGGCCGCAGCCGCCGCCCACGTCGAGCGCTGGCTGGGCGGCAAGACTGAATTTCTGAGGGCCTGAGCGGCCGGTGCAGGAATTTCAGGCCACTGGGCGACGGCGGCGCGCCATGGCGCCCACGCCGGCCAAGCCCAAGGCCATCATCAAATAGGTGCCCGGCTCGGGCACCATGGAGGCGTTGATGAAGCCGGCGTGCAGGTACACCGGCACGTAGCCGGTGAATTCACCGAAGGAACTGTTCAGAGCCGTATCGATATCGCCCTGGCCCGGGGCGCCGTAGGTCAGGCCGTAGGAGCTGACCGAGGCCACGAGACCGTCGATGAAGCCCGGGCCGCCCGAGTCGCCGCCGGCCACCCCCACTTCGCGCGCGCCACGGCCAAGGTTGCACCACTGGGCGTTGGCAGCCAGGCTGAAGACCGAGCTCGCCGTCAAGCAGCCGGCGTCGTTGGCGGCCAGGCCGTTGTCGAAGTCGGACAGCCAGGAATTGGAGATCTGCGAGAACGGCTCACCCAGCTCCGTCGTCCAGCCGGTGCCAAAGGCGGCATCGCCCAGACGGAAGTCGTAGCGGTTGTCGCCTTGGCGCAACCGGCCCGTGCCGAGATTGCCGCCGACGTTGCCGCCGGTATCGGAGCGCACGCCGTAACCCCAGACGTTGAAGTCCTTGCCGGTCAGGTCCTGTGTGTAGAGGCCGTAGGAGGGCGCAAAGGCCGGGGCAAGCGCGGCCAGCCGGATGACAGCCACGTCGTTGTGGTCAACGACGTCGCCGGTGTAGGACGGATGCACGAAGTACTGCGACGCGGCCACCGGCGTCGCGCCGCCGTTGTTCGGGACGATGGTGTCGCCATTGGGGCCGCCGTAGAACCAGGCCGTGCTGCTGGTGGGCGTGCCCAGGGTGGCGTCGGTCACGCAGTGCGCGGCAGTCAGGATCGACTGCCGGTCGCCCAACAAGGTGCCGCTGCAGATGAACGAGCCGCTGGGGAAGTTCAGGATCAGGGCCACCACACCACCGCCCGCGGGGTAGCTGGGCTGGTAGATCGCATCGCCGCCACCGGCAATCGTGGCCGTCGACGTAACACCGACCAGCATGCTCTTGGCTTGCCATTGCACGCCAGACGAGGACAGGCCAGAGACTGTGCGCTCAAACGCGTCAGCGTCTTTGGCAAGCCCGACCAGCAGGGTCGCAACGGCGATGGCGGTGATTGAGGATTTGGACATGGCAAGTGGTGAAGTACGTAGGCACATAACCGTGGGCGCGAAAACGTGCCTGCAGACAGGGCTGTTGAGGGATAGGCATGCAAGGCCATGCCAGTGTGTTGTGAGTATCCGCATTGCCTGGAGCCGTCACCATCCCGCGACCCCGGGGGCCGACACCTCGGTTTTCGCCACAATCGCACGATGACCCTGACCGAGCTCAAATACATCGTCGCCGTGGCCCGCGAACTCCACTTCGGCCGCGCCGCCGAGGCCTGCTTCGTCAGCCAGCCCACGCTGAGCGTGGCGGTCAAGAAGCTGGAGGAAGAACTCGACTGCAAGATCTTCGAGCGCGG
>JANOLY010000622.1:0-10232 GCA_031420055.1 Burkholderiales bacterium
CGCGGCGCGCGCAGCGGCCCGTCGCTGAAGGGCCTGCCGCCGCGGGTGCTGCCGGTGGCCGTGTGGCACACCGCCAGCGTGGGGCTGGACTTGTGGCTGAGCGCCATCGCCCAAGGCGCCAGCCAGGTGTGGGTGCTGTGCACCGACGACGACGCCCCGGCCTACCGCCAGGCCTTGCGCGAGCAGATGGCGGTGGCCCAGGCCATCCTCACGGGCCTGGGCTACACGGGACAGCACTTCAGCCTCATCGAAGCCGGCGCCACTGGCGGTCTGCCGGCGCTGGACGCCAGCCTGCGCGGCGCGCCCGCCCAGTCGGTGGCCCGTGTCGCGTCCTTTGCCGCGCAGGCCGACAAGCGCGCCACGCTCGACCTGGCGCTGGACCACCTCATGGCGCAGGCGCCGCAAGCGCGTGACGAGATCGCCCTGCCCGCAGCAGGCTCACCCTATGGCGCCTTGGTGGTGGACGCCAACAAGTGCACGCTGTGCCTGAGTTGTGTCAGCGCCTGCCCCGAAGCCGCCCTGGCCGACAACCCCGACAAGCCGCAGCTCAAGTTCATCGAGAAGAACTGCGTGCAGTGCGGCCTGTGCGCCCAGACCTGCCCCGAAGACGCCATCACCCTGCTGCCGCGCCTGTGGCTTGCCGACGGCGGCAAAGCCCGCAAGGCGCCGCGCGTGCTGGCCGAGATGGAACCCTACCGCTGCATCAAGTGCAGCAAGCCGTTTGGCACTTTGCTGGCCATAGAAAACATGCTCACCAAACTGCAAGGCCATTCAGCCTTCCAGGGCGCGGCGGCCGAACGGCTGAAAATGTGCGGCGACTGCCGCGTGATCGACCTGCACAGCAACCCCAACGAGTTGCGCATCACCGACCTGTGAGCCCCATGTCCACACCCCACACCCCCCAGGCCACGACCGCACCGCTGGTCTTTGGCAGCACCGACGGCAGCGAAGAACTCGCCCGCGCCGAGCTGTATGGTCTGTTGGCTCAGCTGTGGCTGGCGCCGCCCGACGCCGCGCTGCTGCAGCAGTTCAGCACGGCCGTCACCGAAGCGCCGCAAGCCGGCGCCTTGCTGCAAGAACCCTGGCAGGCCCTGGTGGCGGCGCTGCGCCAGACCACCGTGCAAGCCGCCGCGGCCGAACACCAGGCCTTGTTCCAGAGTGTGGGCAAGCCCGAAATCTTTGCCTACGGGTCGTTCTACCTGAGTGGCTACCTGAACGAGCGACCGTTGGTCAACCTGCGCACCGACCTGGCGGCCCTGGGCCTGACGCGCGACGACAACACCCCGGAGACCGAAGACCATGTGGCCTATCTGTTCGAGGTGATGCGCTTCCTGATCGCCGGCGACGACGTGGCGGTGTGCAACCTGGAGCAACAGCGGCGCTTCTTCCGCGCCCACATCCAGACCTGGGCAGAACAGCTCTGCGACACCGTGCGCGACCACCCGCGGGCACAGGTCTGGCGCGCCCTGGCCGTCTTCACGCAGCAGTTCGTGCGCGTGGAGACGCAGGGCTTTGACATGCTGGAGCAGTGACCATCATCCCGCGTCAAGACATCACCGGCCTGATCCTGGCCGGCGGCCGCGGCAGCCGCATGGGCGGCGTCGACAAGGGGCTGCAGAACCACCTGGGCGTGCCGTTGGCACTGCATGCCTTGCTGCGGTTGCAGCCGCAGGTGGGGCATGTGCTCATCAATGCCAACCGCAACCTGGCGGCCTACGAGGCCATGGGCGTGCCGGTGTGGCCCGACCCGATCGCCGACTACCAGGGCCCGCTGGCCGGCTGGCTGGCCGGGCTGGAACACTGCGAGACACCCTACCTACTGACCGTGCCCTGCGACAGCCCGCGCTTTCCGCCCGACCTGGCGCCGCGCCTGGCCGCGGCGCTGGTGGCCGCCGATGCAGAAATCGCCATGGCTGCGACGCTGGACGATGGGCGCGAACAAGTGCAACCGGTGTTCTGCCTGCTCAAGAACGGGCTGATCGAAAGCCTGATCAAGTTTCTCAACGCCGGCGAGCGCAAGATCGACCGCTGGACCGCCCAGCACGCCTGCGTCACGGTGCGCTTTGACGACGCCTCGGCCTTTGCCAACGCCAACACGCTGGACGAATTGCGCGGCCTGGGCCGCAGCGACGCTGCTGGCTAGCTTTTCGTTGGATGCGCCCAGCTGTAGACGGTCTCGGCCACGTCTTCCAAGCCGCGCCGCGAAAGCGCGGAAAACAGCACCACGCTGATGTCGGCACTGTCGGTCGACATCTCGCCCAGCAAGGTCTGCGCGGTGGCCAGTGCGGCGTCGCCCTCGCGGCGGTTGAGCTTGTCAGACTTGGTCAGCACCGCCAACAGGCGCACCTGGCCACTGACGACACGGGGCGCGATCAAGCCCAGCAGGCGCTGGTCCAGGTCGGTGAAGCCCAGGCGTGAATCGATCATCAGCACCACCCCGTGCAGGCTGCGCCGCAGCACCAGGTAGTCGGCCATCACCTCTTGCCAGCGCAGCTTGGCGGCGCGCTCCACCGCCGCATAGCCGTAGCCCGGCAGGTCGGCGAACAGTGCATTGGGGGCGTCTTTCGGGCCGACCTCGAACAGGTTGATGTTTTGCGTGCGCCCGGGTGTGCGCGAGGCAAAGGCCAGGCGCTTTTGCTGGGCCAGGCGGTTGATGGCGGTGGACTTGCCGGCGTTGCTGCGGCCGACGAAGGCGATCTCGGGCAGTTCGGTGGCGGGCAGCTGGTCCAGCCGCGTCGAGGTGGTGAGAAAACGGGCGCTGTGGCTCCAGGCCAAGGCGGTTTTGGCGGCATCGGTAGCCGCGCCCCGGGGGGCCTGAAGCGATGTGGTCATAGTGCATTGTAAAATTTCAGTCTGTGCTTGGAAGTTTTCCGCTGAAAGTTCACCGCATGAAGTTGCCCGTTGCCCTGTCGTCCCTGGCCTTTTCCTTGTGCTTGCTCTTGGCCGGGCCGGCCACGGCGGCTGAAACCAAGCCTGTTTTCAAGCCGGACCTGGCCAAGGGCCAGGCCCTGGCCGCCACCTGCCTGGCCTGCCACACCGCCGACGGCAGCCGCGGCACGCCGGCCAACCCCATCCTGCAGGGGCAGCACCCTGAATACCTCGTCAAGCAGCTGGTCGAGTTCAAGTCCGGCAAGCGCAAGAACGCGGTGATGTCGGGCATGGTCGCCACGCTCAGCGAAGACGACATGCGCCACCTGGCTGCTTTTTACGCCAGCAAGAAGGCCAAGCCCGGATTCGCCAAGAGCAAGGACACCCTGGCCCAGGGTGAGCAGATCTACCGCGGTGGCATCGTCGGCAAGCAGGTGCCGGCCTGCGCTGGCTGCCACAGCCCCAACGGCGCGGGCATGCCGTCGCAGTACCCTGGCATGCGCGGGCAGCATGCCGAGTACACCGAAGCGCAGTTGCTGGGTTTTCGCTCCGGCGCGCGCGGCAACAACGTCCAGATGACGGCCATTGCCGCCAAGATGAACGAAGGCGAGATCAAGGCCGTGTCCGACTACATCGCCGGCCTGCGCTGAACGCTGGGCTCGGCCCCAAGCCCCTCCATCGCAACTCTTCGCGGCCGGCCGGAGTAACCATGAAAGCTCAACATCTGCTGCCCTTGGCCGCTCTGAGCCTGCTGGCTGCCCTCACGCCCGTCCGCGCCGTGACGCTGACCTTCGACGAACTGGCTGACGGCACCACACTGAGCGCGCAGTACGCCGCTCTGGGTGTCACCTTCTCGCCGAACGCCTTCTCAGGCACCGGCGAAGCCCAGCCCGCCTCGCAGTTTTCCCTGACCATCACGGGCGATTCGATCACCAGCGTGGTCGTGCGGCCTGGCAGCTACGACGACTGGGTCGGCGTGGACAACATCGTCTTCCTGCCCGTGCCCGAACCCGGCACCTATGCGCTGATGGGCCTGGGCGTGCTGGCCGTGGGTGCTGCAGCCAGTCGCCGCAGGGCAGCAGCGCGGGTCGCAGCGACCTGAGCAACCGGCGGCCGCCCTTCTGGTGCGCTCAGCGCACCAGAACCGGTCTCAGCGCCTGCCCGGTGTGCGAGCCCGCCGCCACCACCGCTTCGGGCGTACCGGCCACCACCACGCGGCCGCCACCACCGCCGCCTTCGGGGCCGAGGTCGATGACCCAGTCGGCCTCGGCAATCACGTCCAGGTCGTGTTCGATGACGATGACGCTGTGGCCGCCGGCCACCAGGCGGTGCAGCACGCGGATCAAGCGTTCCACATCGGCCATGTGCAGGCCCACGGTCGGCTCGTCCAGCACATACAGCGTGTGCGGCGCCTTGTTGCCGCGCCTGGTGATGTCGTCGCGCACCTTGCTCAGTTCAGTCACCAGCTTGATGCGCTGCGCCTCGCCGCCGCTCAGCGTGGGGCTGGGCTGGCCCAGGGTGAGGTAGCCCAGGCCCACGACTTACAGCAACTGCAGCGGGTGGCTGATGACGGGCATGCTGGCGAAGAAGTCCACCGCTTCATCGACCTCCATGCGCAGCACGTCGCCGATGCTCTTGCCGCGCCAGCTCACGGCCAATGTCTCGGGGTTGAAGCGTGCGCCGTGGCAGATGTCGCAGGGCACTTTCACGTCGGGCAAAAAGCTCATGGCGATGGTCTTCAGGCCCTGGCCTTCGCAGCCCGGGCAGCGGCCGTCACCGGTGTTGAAGCTGAAGCGCGCCGTGCCGTAGCCGCGTGCCTTGGCTTCCAGGGTTTCGGTGAAGAGTTTGCGGATGGCGTCCCAGAAGCCGATGTAGGTGGCCGGGCAAGAGCGCGGTGTCTTGCCGATGGGCGTTTGGTCGACTTCGAGCACGCGGTCGATGCCTTCGAAGCCTTCGATGCCGGTGCAGCCCACCAGCGCCGGCAGCCCGCCCGCGCTGCGGCCGGCGGCCACGGCGTCGCGCCCAGCCTTGCTGGCCTTCAGCGCGACGAGTGCCTGCACGTTGGCCAGCAGCACGTCGCGCGCCAGCGTGCTCTTGCCCGAGCCGCTGACGCCGGTGACGGCCACCAGGCGGTGCAGCGGCACGCGCAGGTCCACCTGTTGCAGGTTGTGCAGGTGGGCGCCGCGCACGCGTATGACCCCCTCTCCCCCCGGGAGAGGGAGCAAGACCGGGCGGCGGGCTTGCAGCGGGTGCTGCAGCGGCCGGGCCAGGAAGCGGCCGGTGACGGAGTCGGCCGCGGCCGACAGCGCCGCCACGCTGCCCTGCGCCACCAAGGTGCCGCCGCGCCGGCCGGCACCGGGGCCGATGTCGATGATGTGGTCGGCGCGGCGGATGGTGTCTTCGTCGTGCTCCACCACCACCAGCGTGTTGCCCTTGTCGCCCAGCTTGGCCAGCGCAGAAAGCAAGATGTCGTTGTCGCGCGGGTGCAGGCCGATGGTGGGCTCGTCCAGCACGTAGCACACACCTTGCAAATTGCTGCCCAGTTGGGCTGCCAGGCGGATGCGCTGCGCCTCGCCGCCGCTGAGCGTGGGCGCGGCGCGGTCCAGCGTGAGGTAGCCCAGGCCCACGTCTTGCAGAAACTCCAGCCGGCTCTTGATCTCCACCACCACGTCGCGCGCCACCTCGGCGTCGCGGCCGGTGAGCTGCAACGCATCGACCCAGGCGCGCGCCTCGTGCACCGACCACGCGGCCACCTCGGCAATGGCGTGCGACTCGAAAGTCACGGCGCGCGCCTGCGGGTTCAGGCGCGCGCCGTGGCAGTCGGGGCAGGCCAGGTCTTGCACGCCTTCGACCTCGACCTCTTCTGACGGAAAGCTCTGCTCGCGGCCCTTGTTGTCGTCGTCGCGCACCGAGTCGTCGTAGGCCTTGCGTTGCTCGCGCGTCAGCGCCAGGCCCGTGCCCACGCAGGTGCCGCACCAGCCGTGCTTGCTGTTGTAGCTGAACAGACGCGGGTCCAGCTCGGCGTAGCTGGTGCCGCATTGCGGGCAAGCGCGCTTGGTCGAGAACACCTGCACCTGGCCCACGCCGCGGCCCGTGCCCTCGCCCGCCATCGCCGCAGCCAGGCCGTCCAGCGGGTGCAGCAGGTGCAGCACGCCCTTGCCCAGCTCCAGCGCTTTCGACAGCAAGGCGCGCAGCTCGGCTTCGTTCTCGGGCGCGATGACGATGTCGCCCACCGGCAGCTCCAGCGTGTGTTCCTTGAAGCGGTCGATGCGCGGGAAGGGGCTGAGCGACAGGAATTCGCCGTCCACGCGCAGATGGCTGTGTCCTCGCGCCTTGGCCCACTTGGCCAGGTCGGTGTAGACGCCCTTGCGGTTAATCACCAGCGGCGCCAGCAGGCCCACATGCACGCCGCGGTGACCCCCAGCCTGCGGCGCGCGCAGCAATTGCGCGGCGATGCTCTCGGCGCTTTGCGCGCGCACGGGCGTGCCGTCGCGCGTGCAGTGCTGCAAGCCCAGCTTCACCCACAGCAGGCGCAGGAAGTGCCAGACCTCGGTGGTGGTAGCCACCGTGCTCTTGCGGCCACCGCGCGACAGGCGCTGTTCGATGGCCACGGTGGGTGGGATGCCGTACACCGCATCCACCTCGGGTCTGCCCGCCGGCTGCACGATGCTGCGCGCATAGGCGTTCAGGCTTTCGAGATAGCGGCGCTGACCTTCGTTGAACAGGATGTCAAACGCCAGCGTGCTCTTGCCCGAGCCGCTGACCCCCGTGACCACATTGAACTTGCCGCGCGGGATGTCCACGCTGAGGCCCTTCAGGTTGTGCTCGCGCGCGTTGACGATCTGTATGACTCCCTCTCCCCGCGGGAGAGGGTTGGGGTGAGGGCGGCGGCCGCGGATCAACCGTTGGAGCGGCAGGCCATCGCCCTCACCCCAGCCCTCTCCCGCCAGCGGGAGAGGGGGCCGTTCGGTGGCGCGGGTGACACCCACACCCAGAGAGATCTCGTACTCGCGCAGCGCATGGCCGGTGTGCGATGTGCGGTGCGCCTTCACGTCATCGGGCGTGCCGGTGCACACCAGCTCGCCACCGGCCTCGCCGCCCTCGGGCCCCAGGTCCACGATCCAGTCGGCCGAGCGGATCACGTCCAGGTTGTGCTCGATGACCAGCAGCGAATGCCCGGCCTCGAGCAGCCGGCGCAGCGCACGCATCAGCTTGGCGATGTCGTCGAAGTGCAAGCCGGTGGTGGGCTCGTCGAACAAGAACAGCGTGCCGCGCTTGGCCACCGCCTGGCGCGGGCCGGCGGCGGCCTCGGCCAAGAAGCCCGCCAGCTTCAGACGCTGCGCCTCGCCGCCCGACAGCGTGGGCACCGGCTGCCCCAGGCGCACGTAGTCCAGCCCGACATCGACGATGGGCTGCAGCCTTGCGACCACCTCGCGGTCGTTCTGGAACCAGTGCGCGGCCTCGGCCACGGTGAGGTCCAGCACGTCGGCAATCGACAGCGACAACGGCCCGCGCAGCACCTTCACGTCAAGAATCTCGGGGCGGTAACGGCGGCCGTCGCAGTCGGGGCAGCGCAGGTAGACGTCGCTCAGAAATTGCATCTCCACATGCTCGAAGCCCGAGCCCGCGCAGGTGGGGCAGCGGCCGTCGCCGGCATTGAAGCTGAAGGTGCCGGCGCTGTAGCTGCGCTCGCGCGCCAGCGGTGCGTCGGCAAAGATCTTTCGCAACTCGTCGAAGGCGCCCACGTAGCTGGCCGGGTTGCTGCGCGCGGTTTTGCCGATCGGGCTTTGGTCGACGAACACGGCGTCTGACAACCAGTCCATGCCCAGCACGCGGTCGTGCGCGCCGGGCGCATCCGTGCGTTTGCCGAAGTGGCGCGCCAGTGCGGGGTACAGCACGTCCTGGATCAGCGTGCTCTTGCCCGAGCCGCTGACGCCGGTCACGCACACCAGCCGTGTCAGCGGCAACTCGACTGTGATGCCGCGCAGGTTGTGGTCGCGCGCGCCTTCCAGCACCAGCTTGGGCGTGGCCGCTTCCACCAGCCGGCGAAAGCCCATGTGCACCTGCTTGCGCCCGCCCAGGTAGGCGCCGGTCAGCGTGTTGGCCGAACGCGCCTCGTCGGGCGTGCCGTCGAAGACGATCTGCCCGCCGCGCTCGCCCGGGCCGGGGCCCATGTCGATGAGCCGGTCGGCCGCCAGCATCACGGCCGGGTCGTGCTCGACCACCACCAGCGTATTGCCCGCGTCGCGCAGGCGGTGCATGGCCTGCACGATGCGGTTCATGTCGCGCGGGTGCAGGCCGATGCTGGGCTCGTCGAGCACAAACAAGGTGTTGACCAGCGACGTGCCCAGCGCCGTGGTGAGGTTGATGCGCTGCACCTCGCCGCCCGACAGCGTGCGGCTCTGGCGGTCCAGCGTGAGGTACTGCAGGCCGACCTCGCACAGGTACTTCAGGCGTGTGCGGACTTCGTCCAGCAGCAGCTTCAGCGCGTCGTCGAGCAGCGTTGACGGCAGGAACGGGCCGCGCAGGGCCGCCCCAAGCGGCCCGCTTCCCCCTGGGGGGGCGACGCCGGAGGCGTCTTGGGGGTCAACCCCGCCGTCGAAGAAACGGCGCAGGCGCTCAATGGACAGCTGCATCAGGTCGTGCAGATGCAGCCCTGGCAGGGCTTCGAGCTGCTCGCGCGACCACGGCGCACCCACGGGAAGCGCACGCTGCTGCGGCGGCAACACGGCATCGGCATCGGCCTTGGCCCCCAGCCGCCACAACAGCGACTCCAGCTTCAAGCGCGCGCCGCCGCAAGCACCGCAAGGCGTGTAGCTGCGGTACTTGGACAAGAGCACGCGGATGTGCATCTTGTAGGCCTTGCTCTCCAGGTACTCAAAAAAGCGGCGCACGCCGTACCACTGCTTGCCCCACTTGCCGGTCCAGTGCGGCGAGCCCTCGATCACCCAGGCCTGCTGCGCGGGCGTGAGGTTGATCCACGCCGTGTCGCGCGGGATGCCGGCTTCGCCCGCGTACTTGAGCAAGTCGTCCTGGTTCTCGGCCCAGGCCGGTGTTTGCAGCACCTTGACGGCGCCGTTGCGCAGCGTCTTGCGCACATCGGGAATCACCAGACCCAGATCGACACCGATGACACGCCCGAAGCCGCGGCAGGTGTCGCAAGCGCCGTAAGCGCTGTTGAAGCTGAACATCGCCGGCTGCGGGTCGGCGTAGCGGCGGTCGCTCTCGGGGCAGTGCAGGCCGGTGGAGAACTTCCAGGGCGTGCCGTCGTCGCCCACATACACGGTCAGCCGGCCGCTGCCGCGCTTCAGGGCCGACTCGATGGCCTCCATCACGCGCACCTTCTCGGCGCTGGCCATGCGCACGCGGTCGGCCACCACGTCCAGCCGCTTGATCTGGTCGATGACACGCTCGGCCTGCACGCGCGTGTAGCCGCTTGCCGAGAGCCACTGCGCTTGCTGCTCGGCGCTGGTGTCGGCGGGCAGATCGACGGGGAAGGTCAGCACCAGCCGCGGGTCGCCCTGGGCCGCTGCACGCGCTTGCAGCTCGGCGTAGATCGTCTCCGGCGTGTCGTGCCGCACGGGCAGCGCCGTGTCCTGGTCGAACAACTGCGCCGCGCGTGCGAACAGCAGCTTCAGGTGGTCGTTCAGCTCGGTCATGGTGCCGACCGTTGAACGCGAGGTGCGCACCGGATTCGTCTGGTCGATGGCTATCGCCGGCGGCACGCCATCAACACGGTCCACCGCCGGGCGGTCCATGCGGTCCAGGAACTGGCGCGCATAGGCGCTGAAGGTCTCGACGTAGCGCCGTTGGCCTTCGGCATACAAGGTGTCGAAGACCAGGCTGCTCTTGCCCGAACCGCTGGGCCCGGTGACCACCGTCATCTCGCCGGTGCGGATGTCGAGGTCCAGGTTCTTCAGGTTGTGCTGGCGCGCGCCGCGGATTCGGATCAGGCCACCTTCAGCGGCTGCGGGCTCGGGTGAATCAGGTGCAGCGGGAACAGGCGGCGTGGCCGGGGACAGCATGGCTCAGAAGGGGTGCGGCGGAAGTCGAACCGGTCATTCTAGGCAGCGGTGAGCGAGGATGCGCGGGGCTGGCGCCGGGGCCGGGGCCGCGCTGCAACGCCTGAAGCAGAATCTTGCTTTGATTCGATGACCCCATGAGCAGCACCGCCCTCACCCACCTGACCAAGATCGAAGCCAGTCTGTGGGAGGCGGCCGACCAGCTGCGCGCCAACTCCAAGCTGACCAGCAGCGAGTACTGCATGCCGGTGCTGGGCGTGATCTTCCTGCGCCAGGCCAGCAACCGCTTTGATGCCGCGCTGGCCGCCATCCAGGCCGACCAGGAAGCTGGCCGCATGCCCA
>JANOLY010000623.1:0-2296 GCA_031420055.1 Burkholderiales bacterium
GCGCGCGGCCATGCCGGCCACGCTGGCCGAAGTGCTGCGCCACTTCGGGCCCGCTTATCTGCGCGAGCACACGCTGAGCACAACCCAGGCACGAGCCTGGCGTGCCATCGTGAGTTGCCGCACCCCAGCGCTGGGCGGCCAGCGCCTGCGCTGCGACGGCTGTGGCGCCGAACAGTGGCGCTGGCATTCGTGCAGGAACCGGCATTGCCCACAGTGCCAGAGCCGGGAGCGCGATGCCTGGCGCGCGGCACGCCTGGGCGAGTTGCTCAACGTGCCGTACTGCCATCTGGTGTTCACGCTGCCGCACGAGATCAATGCGCTGGCCGCAGTACACGCGCGCTGGGTCTACGCCACGCTGATGCAGTGCGCGGCGGCCACGCTGACGGAGTTTGCCGCCAACCCGCGCTGGCTGGGCGGCACGCCCGCCTTTACGCTGGTGCTGCACACCTGGACGCAGGACCTGCGCCGCCACCTGCATGTGCACGCGCTGATGGCGTGCGGGGCGCTGAAGCTCGATGCCGATGCCGATGCCGGCGGTGACGGTGCCGGTGGTGGTGGTGGTCCAGCCGCCAAATGGATCGAGCCCAAGCGCTCGCCCACCTTCTTGTTCCCGGTGCACGCGCTGTCCAAGGTGTTTCGGGCCAAGTTCGTGCAGGCGCTGCACGAGGCCATCGATGCGGGCGCGCTGCCCCACGACCCGGCCGACACCGACCTCGCGCGCAAGCAGCGCGTGCAGGCGCTGCGCCGCCACGACTGGGTCGTCTACGCCAAGACGCCGCTGGCCGGGCCGGGGGCGGTGCTGGACTACCTGGCGCGCTACACGCACCGCACGGCGATCGGCAACGAGCGACTGGTGGGAATCGAGGGCGAGCGGGTGCGCATGCGCGTGCGCGCGAACGACACCGGCGGTAAACGCACCATCGGCATGGACGGCGGGCAGTTCATCGGCCGCTTCTTGCAGCATGTCCTGCCTGTGGGCTTCAAGCGCATTCGCCACTACGGGCTGCTGGCCCCAGCAGCCAAGACCGCGCGGCTGGCGCTGGCCCGCCATCTGCTGGCAATGCCGGCAGCGAACCCGCAGGCACGCGAAGACGCGAAGGCCTTCATGCAGCGCGTGGCCACCATCGACATCATGTGCTGCCCGCATTGCACAGCAGGTCGCTGGATCGCCGTCGAGCACCGGCCGGCCAACCGCGCGGCCCTGGCCGCCATCACCGCCATCACCGCCCCCGCTTGCCGAGGCCCGCCGTGATCGGCCCAGGCAGCCCAACGCGCCAGTCAAGGCCTCGTTGCGCACGCAGGCCCAAGCCGGGGCGCGCCAGCCACGGCGCAGGGCTCGGCCGCGTGCGTCTCAAGCGGGCACCTGGGCAACGCAAGCCAAGTTGGGTGCGATCACAACGCCCCGAATGCGACTCGCAGCCCAATGCGCAGCACGGTTTGCTTGCCCAAGCGCGCCGCTGAAACTTACACTGCCCATTGCACCGCCAGCTCGGCGGTCCAGTCCAACGAGGTTTATCCGCCGCCATGCAGCACCGGCGCGCTCGTCCAACGTCGGCTCGGCGGCAGATAAACGCTTCCCGTTAGGCCCCACACTAACGACCACAGCTACTGACCGCTTGGTCATCTGCGCACCAATCCTCCGAAAGACAGCTCATCGCTACTAGGCATAATCTGCCGATCAACCGTTTGCTAACCATTGGAGAAAGCGTGAAGATTAGCTCAACAGCCCTTGCCGTTCTCGTCTGCTTTTGTGCTTCTGCGGCGGCGCAGGACTCTGGCAAGGCACCGCCAACCGACACTCGACCGTGCATGGCGAACTTCGCCGTCGAAGGCTCGTTCATAACGGGTAAGACGTTCAGAACGTGGCAGGAACACTCGGGCGTCAACTACGATGTTGCCTTCCGGAAAACGGCGCAAGCGGTCGCCGGCGCTGGTTGGGGTTCCGTCAACTCCAACAAGGACACGGGCACGATCACCGCGCTTCAGGAAGTCACGGGTAGTCGACGCAAGTCCTCCGCACCACTGAACGCGATCATTCAAGAGAAGGGTAAGGAGGTCATCCGCGTTGACGTCAACTTCAGCATTACCGGTGGTCAGGTAACACCAGAGGACACTGCGAAGGCAGAACTATGTAAGGTCGTCGAGGCTGCCTCCAAGTAGCGCTTTCACGGCGCGGCGCGCGTTCACATTGCTTAGTGGGGCCTGACGAATAAGGTTAGATCGTGATCGCGACGCGAGCCACGAGCTGAACCGGTTGTTGGAGAAGCCCGGTGGGTGGCGCGACGGTGGTGGGGAT
>JANOLY010000624.1:0-1966 GCA_031420055.1 Burkholderiales bacterium
CCTTGGCGGCCTTCAGCAAGTCGGCCAGCGTGGCGTACTTCGAATCGGGGCCCACCACCAGCACCTGCGGCAGCACCACCGCCAGGCTGACCGGCGCGAAGTCTTTGCTCGGGTCGTATTTCACCTTGCCCGCGCCGAGAATGGCATTGACGTTGTGCGACAGCGTGTTGACGATCAGCGTGTAGCCATCGGCCGGCGCGCGCGCCACGTCTTCGGTGGCGATGTTGCCGTTGGCGCCGGCCTTGTTTTCAACCACCACGGTCTGGCCCAACGCGGCTTGCACGTCTTGCGCCACCAGGCGCGCAATGACGTCGGTGGGCCCGCCCGCAGCGTAGCCCACCACCATGCGGATCGGCTTGTTCGGGTAGTCCTGCGCCAGGGCCGGCGCCCCCAGCAGGGTGAACAGGGCGAGGCTGGCGGCGTTGAAGGTTCGGCGGGTGGTTTTCATCGTGGGGTCTCGTGGTGGAATGGGTGCGGGGAAAGGGCTGGGGGAATGAGTTGGAAAGTGGGCTATGGGTCAGGCGGCGATCTCGTGCTCGAGCACGCCGATGCGCGAAATTTCCATGCGGATGCGGTCGCCGGGCTGCAGCCAGACCGGCGGGTTGCGGAAGGCGCCGATGCCGGCCGGCGTGCCGGTAGCGATCACGTCGCCGGGCTCCAGTGTCATGAAGCCGCTCAGGTACTCGATCAGCCGCGCCACCGGGAACAGCATGTCGGCGGTGTGGCCGTGCTGCATGGGCTGGCCGTTGACATGGCAGCTCAGTTCCAGCGCCTGCGGGTCGGTTATCTCGTCGCGCGTCACCAGCCAGGGGCCCATCGGGCAGAAGCCGTCCATGCTCTTGGCGAATGTGGTCTGCGCCGGGTTGACGTCGAACTGGAATTCGCGCGCGCTGAGGTCGTCCAGCACGGTATAGCCGGCGACGAAGTCCAGCGCCTGCGCCTGCGCCACGCGGTGCGCGAAGGCACCGATCACCACTGCCAGTTCGACCTCGAAGTCCAGCTTGGCCACGCCCTCGGGCCGGCGCACGCGGCTGCCCGGCGCGCAGACGCTGGACGGCAGCTTGGCGATGACGCGCGGCCGCTCGAAGGGCGCCACGCCGGTCTCCTTGGCGTGGTCGGCATAGTTGCGGCCGATGGCCACCACCTTGCCTGGGCGCGGCACCGGGGCCAGCAGCTGGACCTCGGCCAGCGGCCGGCGCGGCGCGCCGGCCAGGGCCAGGCGATGCCAGGCATCCGGCCCCGCCTGCAGCAAGCGCAGCATGCCGCGCGGCGCAGGCTGCAGACCGTGCAGCGCGAGCCGCGCGACGACCTCGGCCGGCACGGCCAGGGCGGTGGCCTGGTCGTCCAGGTCCAGCACCCAGCCATCGACCACGGCCCCGACGCGCGCCGCGCCGTCACCCACCCAGCTACCCACGCCGCTGCCCATGGGGTCGCCCACGGGGTCGCCCACGTGGTCGTTCTGGCGGTAGCTGACGAGCTTCATGCCGGCCTCACGCTGCGGCGAAAAACCGCGTCGCCGCCACCTGGCAGCGTTTGATCAGGCGGTGCTCGTCGGGCCGGTAGTCGGCCACCGCGTTGTGGATGGTGCCCATGTTGTCCCACATCAGTACTGTGCGCGGCACCCAGTTGAATTTGTAGCGGAAACGCTCCTGCGTCTGGTGCTTGAACAGGAACTCCAGCATCTCGTCACTCTGCCCTTGCGGGAGTTCGTTGATGCGCACCGCGTAGCCAGGGTTGCAGTACAGCACCTTGGCGCCGGTGATAGGGTGGGTCAGGAACAACGGCTGCGACACCGGCGGTTTGGCCGCGCGCTGCGCATCGGTCAGCGGCGCGCGGGTGCTGCCCTTGTCGCGCCGCATCATCTCCCAGAACTTCTCGAAGTCGTGCATCACCGTCATGCCCTCGAGCCGTGCCTTCAGGTCGGCCGGCAGTTCGTCGTAGGCCGCGTGCATGTTGCAGAACTCGG
>JANOLY010000625.1:0-9150 GCA_031420055.1 Burkholderiales bacterium
AACCGCGGCATCGACGACATTCGCGACACCATTGAGCGTGCCGCGTACAAGCCCGGACTGGGCCGCTTCAAGGTCTTCATGATCGACGAAGTGCACATGCTTACGAAGGAGGCCTTCAACGCGCTGCTGAAGACGCTGGAAGAGCCGCCCGAGTACCTGAAATTTGTGCTGGCCACGACAGACCCCGACAAGGTGCTGCCCACCGTGCTGAGCCGCTGCTTGCAGTTCAACCTGCGGCCCATGGCGCCGGCCACGGTGCGCGAACACCTGGCCCATGTGCTCGCCGCCGAAGCCGTGCCCGCCGACGACGGCGCATTGCGCTTGCTGGCGCGCGCCGCGCGCGGCTCCATGCGCGACGGCTTGTCGCTGGCCGACCAGGCCATCGCGTATGGCGCCGGGCGGCTGGAAGAGTCTGTCGTGCGCACCATGCTGGGCAGTGTGGACCGCGGCCAGGCCCGCGCGCTGGTACAGGCGCTGGCGCAGCGGGACGGCGCTGGCGTGCTGGCGGTGGTGGACGGGCTGCGCAGCCACGGCCTGTCGGCCGCGGGCACGCTGGAAGAGTTGTCGCTGTTGCTGCAGCAGATGGCCGTTGAGCAAGCCGTGCCCGGCGCGCTGGACACGCAAGACCCCGACACCGAAGACGGCCGCGCGCTGGCCGGCACGCTGGCCGCTGACGAGACACAACGGCACTACAGCATGGTGCTGCACGGCCGCGGCGAGCTGCAGCTGATGAGCGACGAGTACGGCGCGCTGACCATGGTGCTGTTGCGCTTTCTGGCCTTCCCGCCCGCAGGGCGTACCGCCGTGGCGCCGGGCGAGCCCGCACGCGAGCCGCGCACCGCGCCGCTGCGGGCGCCCGCGCCACCGGCCCTGAGCCTGCCGGCGCCGCCACCGCGCAGCGCGCCTGCAGCGCGGCCGGTGCCCGCACCTGTGGTTGCGTCTGCGCCCGTATCTGCGCCCGTATCTGCGCCGATGCCTTCGCTCGCAACGGCGCCCGTGCCCGTGCCCGCAGCCGTGCCCGTGTTGGCAGCTGTGGCCGTGGCCGCGTCCGCACCGCGCGCCGAGCCGGTGGCGCCGGTGCAAGCGGGCACCGCGACCGCGGCCCGTGTGGCGACCGATTCGGCGCTGGCCGATCGCTGGGCGCTTCTGGTCAAGCAGTTGACGGAATCCGGCCTGGCCGCGCTGGTGCGCGAGCTGGCCGCGCAAGGCGGGCTGCGACTCATCGACGAATCCACCGCACCACCCACCTGGCACCTGCTGATCGAGCGCGAAACGCTGCGCACACCGGCCTTGGCCGACAAGCTTGCCGCCGCGGTGGCTGCTGCACTGGGGCAGCCTGTGCGCTTTGAGCTGGAGCCGGGCGCGCCCGAAGACTCCCCCGCGCGCCGCGACGCCACCGAGCGCCAGCGCGTGCAGGCCGCGGCCGAGGCGGTGATTCGCGACGACCCCGTGGTGCAGGAACTCTTGAAACAGTACAAGACCGCCCGTATCGTGCCGGGATCGATCAAGCCCGTCTGAACCCCCATTCAACCTGAAGGAAGACAGCACCATGATGAAAGGTCAACTCGCCGGCCTGATGAAGCAGGCCCAGGCGATGCAGGACAACATGAAGCGCGCGCAGGACGAACTGGCGCTGATGGAGGTCGTTGGCCAGTCGGGCGCCGGCCTGGTGAAGGTCACCATGACCTGCAAGCACGACGTGAAACGTGTGGTTATCGACCCCAGCCTGCTGGCCGAGGACAAGGACATGCTCGAAGACTTGGTGGCGGCCGCCATGAACGACGCCGTGCGCCGCGCCGAGGCCGTGAGCACCGAAAAGATGGGCAAGCTCACCGCCGGCATGCCGCTGCCGCCCGGCATGAAGCTGCCGTTCTAGTTATGTTGGCCCCCAGGCTTGCGGCTGCGCCGCAGCGCCACCCCCCAAGGGGGCTCGCCCGCCTTGGGGCGGCCCGGCGGCGGGCGGCGTGACCGAGCCCGCGCTCGACGGCCTCATCGAGGCACTGCGCCGCTTGCCGGGCGTGGGCGTGAAATCAGCCCAACGCATGGCTTTTCATCTGCTGCAGCACGACCGCGACGGCGCCCAGCGCCTGGCCACGGCGCTGACGCACGCCGTGCAGCACATGGGCCACTGCGAACGCTGCCACACCTACACCGAGGCAACGGTCTGCAGCACCTGCCTGGACCCGCGGCGCGACGCCAGGTTGCTGTGCGTGGTGGAAACACCGGCCGACCAGGCCGCGCTGGAACGCAGCGCCAGCTTCAAGGGCTTGTACTTTGTGCTGATGGGGCGCATCAGCCCGCTGGACGGTGTCGGCGCCAGCGACATCGGCGTGGCCCCGCTGCTGGCGCGCGCCAGCGACGGCATCGTCGAAGAAGTGATTCTGGCCACCGGCTTCACGGCCGAGGGCGAGGTCACCGCGCACGCCCTGGCCGGTGCTTTGCGCGCGCGCGGGCTCAAGGCCACGCGCCTGGCCCGTGGCGTGCCGGCGGGCAGTGAGCTGGAGTACGTGGACCTGGGCACCATCGCCCACGCCATGGGCGACCGGCGTTGATGGGCGGCTGCTGGCCCCTCGGGCCGCGTCACAATCAATGGGCCCTTCGCTCTTGCGAGTCGCCCATGCCCCGTTCGCACCGTACCGACCCTCACCAGTGGCAACGACCAATCTGCAGCGCGCTGCTGGCCCTGGGCCTGCTCGGCCTGTCAGCAAGCGCGGGCGCTGCACCATGGCGCAGCCACATCACCCTGCCTTCGGGCGATGAGGTGCTGCTGCGAACGGGTGGGCTTCGGATCCAGCCGTCGGGCTCGCGGGGCGAGATCGACTTGCCTGTTCGGGTGCGTTTCGCGAAGCCCGTGGACAGCCCTGCCGGCCCGGTGGACCTGGTGGACGCGAAGGCGCGTCTCATCTGCGCGGACGGCACGGCCAGCGTCAGCGCCATCAAGCCGCGCCACGCCGACGGCAAGTCGCTGGCTGCAAAGAACCGCAACCTGGCAGTCACGGCAGTTCGTGTTCCGCTGCAGGCGGTGCTGTCCACGTCCGCCGTTATCGAGAGCCTGTGCAAGCGATGAACTGGCACCCCTGAGCGGGGCCCTGCCTGGACGGGCGTGGTCGGGCGTGGTAGGTCGCCAGGAGCGGATTCAAGCCCCGGCAGTGTCGCCCGCAGTCGTCCCGTCGGGTGCCACCTCGTCGACCACCGCAGCGCGGTACGCATGCCAGCTGGCATGGCCCACCACCGGTCCCACCACCAGCAAGCCTGCGAACCAGGGCAGCAGCGCCAGGCCGACCAGCAACGCGATCAGGAAGGCCCACCACAGCATGACGGCGGGCTGGTCGAGCACCAGGCGCAGGCTGGTCAGGCCCGCGGTGATGGCATCCGTCTGGCGGTGCAGGATCATCGGGATGGAGACCACACTGATGGCGAAGATGAGTGTGGCGAACACGGCGCCCACCGCCGCCCAGGCGGCCAGGAAGGGCAGGTTCTGCGGCGCCAGCAGCGCCAGCAGCGAGCCCTTGAGGTCGGGCATCTCGTCGAAGCTGACAGCAAACACCACCAGCGTGGCGCGGCCCCACAGCAGTTCCAGCACCAGCAGCACCAGGCCGAAGAGGGCCAGCTGGGCTGTGCGCGTGTCCCAGGCCAGCAGCGAGTCGCCGAAATCGGGCTGCTCACCGGCCTGCAGCCGCTGGCTGACGCGGTACAGCCCCAGGCACAGGAACGGCCCCACCAGCAAGAAGCCGGCTGACAGCGCCAGGGTGTAGGCCGGCGCGTGGCGAAAGACGCCCAGCAGGGCCCAGCCCATGATCATGAAACACGCGCCGTAGAACAGGCCGATGCCGGGCGCACGCAGGAAGTCGCGACTGCCCAGCACCAGCCAGCGCAGGGGGTCGGCCGCGCCGATGCGGCGCAACACGATGGCCGGGCTGGGTGGGTGGGGCGCGGTGTCAGGCACGTTCAGCAGCTTGCGGGTGGGTGCCGCCGCGGGGCTTGACCCGCGTCAAGCCACCATCAGCCGCGCGCCCGTCGCACGCGCAGGATCTCGTCGACGATCAAGCACACCGCGCCCAGCGTGATGGCCGCGTCGGCGATGTTGAAGCTGGGGAAGTAGCCGCCGTGGAACAGCGGCGCCAGAAAGCCAAAGCGGAACTGCAGGAAGTCGACCACGTGCCCGTGCAGCGCGCGGTCGATGACGTTGCCTAAAGCGCCGCCCATGATCATGCTCACAGCAAAGCAGAACAGCTTTTGCGTGGGGTGGCTGCGAATCATCCACACAATGCCGGCGGACACCACCAGGCCCAGGGTGATGAAGAACCAGCGCTGCCAGCCCGAGGCACCGGCCAGGAAGCTGAACGCCGCGCCCGCGTTGTGCACCCGAACGAGGTTGAAGAACTCGGTCACCGGCCGACTGTCGCCGAGCTGAAACCAACCGATGATGAGCGTCTTGGTGACCTGGTCGGCCAGGATGACGATGGCCGCCAGGACCAGCCAGAACCACAGGCCGGGCCCGTTGGACGATGAACCGCGCGCCGCCATGGTCAGGCCACCTGCCGCGTTTCGCCCGCGCCATACAGGTTGCTGGTGCAGCGGCCGCAAATCGTCGGGTGGGCGGCGTCGCTGCCAACGTCTTCGCGCCAGTGCCAGCAGCGCTCGCATTTGGCGGTGTCGCGGGCTTGCACGGTCACGGCCAATGACTCACCGGCCGTCAAGCTGGCCGCGGAGGTGATGAGCACGAACTTCAGGTCGTCGCCCAGCGACGCCAGTGCGGCGTGGTCGTCAGCGGCCGCAGTGATCGTCACTTCGGCCTGCAGCGACGAGCCCAGCCCGCCGGCACTGCGCAGTGCTTCGATCTCCTTGTTGACCGTGTCGCGCACGGCGCGAACAGCCGCCCACTTGACCAGCAAGGCCTCGTCGGCGGCAGGCAGGCGCGAAAAAGTCTCGGTGAAGATCGAGTCCCCGCCATCGAACACCTTCCACGCTTCTTCGGCCGTGAAGCTCAGGAAGGGCGCCATCCAGCGCAGCATGGCGTGGGTGATCTGGTTCAGCGCCGTCTGCGCACTACGCCGTGCCAGCGACTTGGGCGCGGTGGTGTACAGGCGGTCTTTCAGCACGTCGAGGTAGAAGGCCCCCAGGTCCTCGCTGCAGAACAGCTGCAGCTTGGCCACCACGGGGTGGAATTCGTAGCGCTCGTAGTGGGCCAGGATCTCGGCCTGCAACTGCGCCGTGCGGGCCAACGCCCAGCGGTCGATTTCCAGCAACTGCGCGTCGGGCACCGTGTCTTGCGCGGCGTTGAAATCGGCCACGTTGGCGAGCAAGAAACGCAGGGTGTTGCGGATGCGCCGGTAGCCATCGACCACGCGCGCCAGGATGGTCTTGTCCATCGCCAGATCGCCCGAATAGTCGGTCGACGCGCACCACAGGCGGATGATTTCGGCGCCCATTTCTTTGCACAGGCCGCGCAGCTCGATGTAGTTGCCCAGCGACTTGCTCATCTTGCGGCCCTGGCCGTCCACCGTGAAGCCGTGGGTGAGCAGCGCGCGGTAAGGCGCGCGGCCTTCCAGCGCGCAGCCCAGCAGCAGCGACGAATGAAACCAGCCGCGGTGCTGGTCGTGGCCTTCCAGGTACAGATCGGCCTCGGGGCCTTGTGTGTGGTAGCCCGGGTCATCGGGCGGGCCAGCGTGCGAGTTGCGCAGCACGTGGAAGAAGGAGCTGCCGGAGTCGAACCAGACCTCCAGGATGTCGGTGCTCTTGCTGTACAGCGCGGCGTCGGCCGCGCCGATCACTTCGGCCGCGTCCAGCCGGCTCCAGGCCTCGACGCCGCCCGCGGCCACCACTTCAACAGCGCGGTCCAGGATGGCCATGGTGTTGGGGTGCAGCTCGCCACTGTCCTTGTGCAGGAAGAAGGGCAGCGGCACGCCCCAGCTGCGCTGGCGGCTGATGCACCAGTCGGGCCGGTTGGCGATCATGTCGCGCAGCCGCGCGCGCCCGCTCTCGGGGAAAAAGGCCGTGGCCTCGATGGCGTTCAGTGCCGTTTGGCGCAGGGTGAGTGGCGCCTTGTCTTTGGTGAAGACGCCCGTGCCTTCGTCCATACGCACGAACCACTGCGCTGCGGCGCGGTAGATCACCGGTGTCTTGTGGCGCCAGCAATGCGGGTAGCTGTGCGTGATGCCGGAAGTGGCCAAGAGCCTGCCGGCATCGCGCAGCGTGTCGATGATCTGTGGCACCGCCTTCCAGATGTGCAGCCCGCCGAACAGCGGGAAGTCGGCCGCGTAGCTGCCGTTGCCCTGCACGGGGTTGATGATCTCGTCGACCTTCATCCCATGCGCCACGCAAGAATTGAAGTCGTCCACGCCGTAAGCCGGTGACGAGTGCACGATGCCGGTGCCGTCGGCGTCGGTGGCGTAGTCGGCCAGGTAGACGGGCGACAGCCGGTCGTAGCCCGCCTGCACCTGCGCCAGCGGGTGGTGGAAGTGGATGCCGCCCAGCTTGTCGCCCAGCGTGGTGGCCAGCACCTGGCCTGGGGTGTCATAGCGTGCCAGGCACTTGTCGACCAACGTGGCGGCCAGCAGCAGCAGGCCGCGCGGCGTGTCGACCAGCGCGTACTCCAGCGCCGGGTTCAGGTTCAGTGCCTGGTTGGCCGGGATGGTCCAGGCAGTGGTGGTCCAGATGACGGCGAAGGCTTCCTTGGCCAGCGTGGGCAAGCCGAAAGCCGCGGCCAGACGGCCGGGCTCGGCGCACAGGAAGGCGATATCCAGCGTCTGGCTGGCCTTGTCGGCGTACTCGATCTCGAATTCGGCCAGCGACGAGCCGCAGTCGAAGCACCAGTGCACCGGCTTGAGCCCACGGTAGACGAAGCCGCGTTCGATGACACGCTTGAGCGCACGCAGCTGCGCCGACTCGTTGGCGTAGTCCATCGTCAGGTAGGGCCGCTCCCACATGCCCAGCACGCCCACACGCTGGCGGTCGGCCTTTTGCTGCACGATTTGTTCTGTAGCGAAGGCGCGGCTCCTGGCCTGCATCTCGTCGCGCGACAGCTTGCGGCCGTGCAGCTTCTCGATGGCGTTTTCTATCGGCAGGCCGTGGCAGTCCCAGCCGGGAATGAAGCGCGCGTCCATGCCGGCGAGCTGGCGCGACTTGACGACCATGTCCTTCAGGATGTTGTTGGCGGCGTGGCCCACATGCAGCGTGCCGTTGGCGTACGGCGGGCCGTCGTGCAGCACGAACAGCGGTGCGCCTCGGCGGGCCACACGCAGGCGCTGGTACAGGCCGCCTTGGTTGCTGGTGTCGTTCCATTCGGCCACCCAGCCCGGTTCACGCTTGGGCAGGTCGCCGCGCATGGGGAAGGGCGTGTCGGGCAGGTTCAGGGTGCTGCGGTAGTCGGGAGTCGTGCTCATGGCGTGGGGGCTGGCATGTGCCGCGGCAGGGCGGCAAGGTCGTTCGGTGGGGCCGGCGCGGTGGGCCGGCACCGGCCCTAAGCGCCAAGGGCGCTTCAGGCCGGCTTCAGCAGGCCGAACGAATAATTCGGTCGCGCGTGGCCTGGCGGCGCGTGGCTGCAGTCCAGCGCACCGTGCGCGTGGCCGATTTGAGTTGACTCGGAGAACACATGGCCATGATTTTAGCGACCACTGGCGCATGAGCCGCCGCCGCTGCCCACCCACGGCCTTGCTGCTGGCCGCGCTGACCACGCTGACGGCGCTGCCCTGGGCCGCGCCGGCCGGGGCCGCGGAACCCGACGCGCCATCGCCCTTGCCCGAGGCGACCCGTTTCGAAGGCGCGCTGGGCCTGAGCCTGGGCTACCGGCCCGAATACTCCGGCGCGGCCAGGCAAGTGGTCAAGCTCAACCCCGTGGTCTTCATTCGCTACGGCCGCTTCACGCTGACCAACGCCAGCGGCTTTGTCACCCGGCGTGCCGACGATGTCGTGCGCGGCCTGGGCATCGACTTGCTGCAAAGCGAGCAGGTCCGTGTTTCGCTGGCGCTGCGCTTTGACGCCGGCCGCAGCGAAGCCACCAGCGAGGCACTCAGGGGCCTGGGCGACATCAAAGCCACGGTGCGCGCCCGCGCCGCGGCGAGCTGGAAGCTCCAAGGACCCTGGCGGCTGGGCGCGGCCTGGAGCGTGGACGCCTTTGGCCGCGGCGGCGGAAACTTCGGCGATGTCAGCGTCGGCTGGGAGCACCCCCTCGGCCCCGGCAGCAAGCTGGCGCTGGGCAGCAGCCTGTCGGCCGCTGGCGACCGCTACATGCAGACCTATTACGGTGTGAATGAAGCGCAGGCCGTGCGCACCGGGCGTGCCGTCTACACGCCCAGTTCGGGGCTGCGCGACCTGTCGGTGTTTGCCAACCTGCGCCACGACATCAACCCCGAGTGGACCGCCCAAACCGGAGCCAGCGCGACGCGCCTGCTGGGCCCGGCGGCGTCCAGCCCGCTGTCGGAAAGCCGCGGCAACTGGGGGCTGTCAGTCAGCGTCGCGCGCCGCTTCTAGCGCCGTGTCCAAGCCTGCACGCGGGCCTGCGCTTCAGCGCGGGACCGCAGCGGCCAGCCAGGCGCTGGCGTCTTGCACGTCGCGTGCAATGCCTTCGCGCAAGGCCTGCAGCGTGCCGTACTTCAGCTCGTCATGCAGCTTGTGCAACAGCTCCACGCGCACCAGTCGGCCGTAGCCGGCTTCGCTGCTCAGCGTGTCGGGCCAGCGCAGCACATGCACTTCAAGCAGCACTTGGCCGGCGTCTTCCACGCTGGGGCGCACGCCCAGGCTGGCCACGCCGGGCAGTGCGTCGGCGACCAGCCCGTGCACACGCACGGCAAAGATGCCGCACACGGCAGGGCGGGGGTGGCCGAAGCGCAGGTTGAGGGTGCGAAAGCCCAGTTCGCGGCCGAGCTTGCGGCCGTGCATCACATGGCCGCTGATGCTGTACGGCCGGCCCAGCAAGGCCTCGGCCTGCGCCATGTGGCCAGCGGCGAGCGCCGCGCGCACAGCAGAGCTGGAGACGCGCTTGCCGTGCACTTCGTAGCTGAGCATGCGTGCCACGTCGAAACCCGCAGCGGCACCGGCAGCGTCCAGCATGGCGTAGTTGCCGGCGCGCCGGGCGCCGAAGCTGAAGTCGTCGCCCACCAGCACGTACTTTGCGCGGATGCCGTCCTTCAGCACGTCGGCGATGAAGGC
>JANOLY010000626.1:0-14955 GCA_031420055.1 Burkholderiales bacterium
CTGCGCCACCTGGCGTTCCATCAGCACCTGGTTGCCGCCGTGCATCCAGGCCCCGGGGCCTGGATACGACGGCTTGCCCGCGGTGGTGGAAAAGGACAAGCTGTTGACCATCTGAATGGCCTTCAGCGGCTGATCGCGCGCCGCGGTGAACAGCGCGTCGCTGACCTTCATCGGGTAGGCCGTGCCCAGCATCAGCAGCCGGCTGATGCGCTCGGGCGCGCGCGCTGCGGCCTCCAGCGCGATCAGCGAGCCCATGCTGTGCCCGGCCACGGCGGCCTGTTGCACCCCGGCGGCGTCCAGCACGGCCAGCAGCCAATCGGCGCTGTGCTCGATGCTGGCCAGCGCGGGCCCGGCGCTGCGGCCGTGGCCGGGCAGGTCCAGCGCCAGCACGCCGCGGCCGTGGTGCGCAAACCAGCGCGCCAGCAGCGTCCACACGCTGTGGTCGTGCAGGGCGCCGTGCACGAACACCAGGCAGGGCAGGGCGGGGTCGAAGGCCTTGCCGCCGGTGTAGGCGTAGGCCTCATGGTCTTGAACGCGCAGCTTCATGCCGCCCTCCGCCGAGCCGCCTCAAGGAGGACCGCCCCCTTGGGGGGCCGCGAACGCAAGTGAGATTGGGGGTTCACAGTTCCTCCGCCACCTTGAAGGCACGCTTGAGGTCGTCGATCAGGTCGTCGGCGTCCTCCAGCCCGATGCTCAGCCGGATCGTGCCCGGCGTGATGCCGGCCGTGCCCAGCGCCGCGTCGTCCATGCGGAAATGCGTGGTGCTGGCCGGGTGGATGACGAGCGATCGGCAGTCGCCCACGTTGGCCAGGTGGCTGAAGATCTTCAGCGCTTCGATGAAGGCCCGGCCCTGTGCGCGCGAACCCAACATGTCGAAGCTGAACACCGAGCCGCAGCCGCGTGGCAGCAGCTTCCTGGCCAGGGCCTGGCTGGGGTGGCCGTCGAGCTCGGGGTAGCCCACCTTGGCAACCATCGCATGCGCGGCCAGGAAGGCCACGATCTTGCGCGTGTTCTCCACGTGCCGCGCCATGCGCAGCGGCAGGGTCTCGATGCCTTGCAGGATCAGCCAGGCGGTGTGCGGGCTCATGCACGCGCCGAAGTCGCGCAGGCCCTCGCGGCGCGCGCGCAGCAGGAAGGCACCCACGGTGCTTTCTTCGCTGAACACCATGCCGTGAAAGCCCGCGTAGGGTTCGGTCAGTTCGGGAAAGCGGCCGGAGCGGTCCCAGTCGAAACGCCCGCTGTCGACCAGCACGCCGCCGATCACTGTGCCGTGCCCGCTGAGGAACTTGGTCGCCGAGTGGAAGACCAGGTCGGCGCCATGCTCGAAGGGCTTCATCAACCAAGGCGTGGTGAAGGTGCTGTCCACCAGCAGCGGCAGGCCGACTTCGTGGGCAATGGCGCTGACGGTGGGGATGTCCAGCACGTCCAGCCCCGGGTTGCCCAGGGTTTCGCCGAACAGTAGCCGGGTGTTGGGGCGTATGGCCGCGCGCCAGCCGTCCACGTCGGCCGGCTTGACGAAGCTGGTGCTGATGCCAAAACGCGCCAGCGTGTAGCTCAGCAGGTTGTGGCTGCCGCCGTACAGCGCCGCACTGGCCACGATGTGGCTGCCCGCGCCGGCCAGCGTGGCAATCGCCAGGTGCAGCGCCGCTTGCCCGCTGGCCGTGGCGATGGCGCCCACACCGCCTTCGAGTGCCGCCACTCGTTCTTCGAGCACGGCATTGGTGGGGTTGCTGATGCGGCTGTAGACATGGCCCGCGCGTTCCATATTGAACAGGCTGGCGGCGTGTTCGCTGTTCTCGAAGACGAAACTCGTCGTCAGGTGGATGGGCACCGCGCGCGCGCCGGTTGCGGGGTCGGGCACGGCGCCGGCGTGCAGTGCCAGGGTGTCGAAACCGGGGTCGGATGAGCCGGCCATGGGTGGGGTCCGCAAGCAGTGGAGGCGCAGTCATTGTGGGCTATATTGATCCGGCCACAGCCCGCTGCACACCGCCCGCATTTCATCCCAAGGCCCCCATGAAAGTCACCGACATCCTGCGCGTCAAGGGCAACACGCTGTACACCACACAGCCCGACGAGCCGCTGGCCACGGCGGTCAAGACCATGGCCGAACTCGACATCGGCTCACTGGTGGTCATGGAGCACGGCGACCTGGTCGGCATGCTCACCTTCCGCGAGGTCATCATCGCCGTGGTGGCCGGCGGCGGCAGCATAGGCACGCGCTATGTGCGCTCGGTGATGGACGACGCACCGCTGACCTGCACGCCCGAAACCGAGATCGACGAGGTGCGTCGCATGATGCTGCTGCGCCACGCCCGCTACATGCCGGTGCTGGACCGGCGCACGCTGATGGGCGTGATCTCGTTCTACGACGTGGCCAAGACCGTGGTCGACGCACAGGACTTCGAGAACCGCATGCTCAAGGCCTACATCCGCGACTGGCCGCAGGAAGACGCTGCGCCGGGTTGAGGGTTGCCGGCTGGCTGCCGCGCAGCCCTTGACTGACGTACGTATGCGGACGTACGATGCGGCCATGCGCAAACTCACGCTCCTGCTTGACGACGACATCGTCGAGGGCCTGCACCGCGTGGCGGGTCGTGGTCAGATCGGCCGATTCGTCTCGGAAAAGGTCAGGCCCTATCTCGTTCAAAAGCCTGCTGGCACGGCCGGTGCGGCCTTTGGCCTGCTCGCCCACCTCGCCAGACCCGTGACGCCGGCGTTGGAGGCCGATGCCAAGCGTGTCTACATGGCAGCACGCGGCCAGCGCAAGCGCCGGCCTTGATTGCACTCGACACCAACGTTCTGCTCCGCTTCGCGCTGAACGACGACCCGACGCTGTCGCCATTGGCGCGTGACCTGGTCATGGGCAACGAATGCCATGTCAGCCTGCTGGCGCTGGCCGAGGCCGGCTTTGTGCTGGCTTCGGTGTACGGCGCGTCTGACGACGAACTGGTGGCCCAGGTGCAGGCATTGCTGGCACTGGCCACGCTGCATTTCGAACACGAAGACCGCCTGCCTGCCGCGCTGGCCGGGGTGCTGGCCGGTGTCGACTGGTTTGACGCCTTGTTGTGGGCCGGCAGCACACGCTACCCGTTGACCACTTTCGACCGCGACTTCGCGCGCCGTGCGGCCAGGCTGGGCTGGACGCCGGCCGTCGAATCCAGGCTGCCGACGGGCAAGCGCGCGCAGCGTTGACAATCGGTGCACCATGTCAGGCAGCACCTTCGGCGAACTCTTTCGCGTCACCAACTTCGGCGAGAGCCACGGCCCGGCCATCGGCTGCGTGATTGACGGCTGCCCGCCCGGCATGGCCTTGGCTGAGGCCGACATCCAGGGCGACCTGGACCGGCGCCGCCCCGGCACCAGCCGGCACGTGACGCAGCGCAACGAGGCCGATACGGTGGAGATCCTCTCTGGCGTGTACGAGGGCCTGACCACCGGCACGCCGATCTGCTTGCTGATACGCAACACCGACCAGCGCAGCCGCGACTACGGCAACTTGCTCGACACCTTTCGCCCCGGCCACGCCGACTACACCTACTGGCGCAAGTACGGCCTGCGCGACCCGCGCGGCGGGGGGCGGTCGTCGGCCCGGCTCACCGCGCCCATGGTGGCCGCGGGTGCGGTGGCGCGCAAGTGGCTGCGTGAAAAGCACGGCACCACCTTCACTGGCTGGATGAGCGCGCTGGGCGAGATCGCCATCCCGTTCGAGAGCGCCGAGCACATCGCGCACAACCCGTTCTTCGCACCCAACGCATCCGTCATCGATCGGCTGGAAGCCCACATGGACGCCTTGCGCAAGGCCGGCGACTCGTGCGGCGCGCGCATCGAGGTGCGCGCCAGCGGCGTGCCGGTGGGCCTGGGCGAGCCCTTGTTCGACAAGCTCGACGCCGACATCGCCTACGCCATGATGGGCATCAACGCCGTCAAGGGCGTTGAAATCGGCGCCGGCTTTGGCTGCGTGGCCGCGCGCGGCAGCACCTTTGGCGACGAATTGCTGCCGGATGGGTTTGCGGACAACAGGGCCGGTGGTGTGCTGGGCGGCATCTCCACCGGGCAAGACCTGGTGGTGTCGATTGCCATCAAGCCCACCAGTTCCATCCGCACGCCGCGGCGCTCGATCGACCGTGACGGTGCCGCCACGATGGTCGAAACCCACGGCCGCCACGACCCCTGTGTGGGCATCCGCGCCACGCCCATCGCTGAGGCCATGCTGGCCCTGGTAGTGATGGACCACACCCTGCGCCACCGCGCGCAAAACGGCGACGTGAGCCTGGCGCTGCCGCCGCTGCCGGCAGCCGCGCCGGCCGGCGCATGAGGGGACCACTGCCGGCCTTTGCGGCGCTGTCGTTTTGTTACTTCGCGGCCATGGGCCTGTTCAGCCCGTACGCGCCGCTGTGGTTCCAGTCGCTGGGTTATTCCACCGTGCTGATCGGCGGCTTGTCAGCCTTGCAGAACGGCACCCGTCTCTTCGCGCCCTACGCCTGGAGCTGGTTTGGTGACCACAGCGGGCGCCGGGTCGAACTGATCCGCCTGTCAGCGCTGGGCACGCTTTGTGCCGCCGCGGCGTTGTTGGGGGTGGAGCAGGCGCTGCCGGTGGCCGTGGTGACGGGGCTGCTGTTCCTGGCCAACAGCGGCGTGGTGCCGCTGTACGAGGCCGTGCTGGCCCATCTGCTGCGCACAGCGCAGGGCATCGACACCCGGCGTTACGGCCGGGTGCGGGTCTGGGGCTCGATCGGCTTCATCGTCTCGGCCACGGCCTTCGGGGCGGTGCTGGAGCGCTATGGCGTCGCCATCTTCCCGGCCCTGGTTGCTGGCATGAACGGGGTGATGCTGCTGGCCGCGCTGCGCCTGCCCGCAACGCACGAAGACGCTGTTCACGACGAGCGCGCGCCGCCCGTGCTGCCGCTGTTGCGACAGCCCGAGGTGGCCTGGTTTTTTGCCTCCATCTTCTTCACGGTGCTGGCCCACACCAGTCTGTACGCCTTCTTTTCGCTGTACCTGGTGAGCCTGGGCTATGGCAAAGGCGCCGTGGGTGCGTTGTGGGCGGTGTCGGTGGCGGTGGAGATTGCCTTCTTCTGGTTCCAGGGCCGCTGGTTCGCGCGCTTGTCGGCGCATGGCTGGCTGCAGGTGGTGGGCGGGGTCACGGCGCTGCGCTTTGTGGCCACCGCGGCCGGCGGTGCCTCGGTGGTGGTGCTGGTGCTGGCGCAGCTGTCGCACGCCGTCACCTTTGCCACGCACCACGCGGCGTGCATCTCGCTGCTTCAGCGCTACTTTCCAGAGCGGCTGCGCGGCCGGGGCCAAGCGCTGTACACCGCGCTGGGCTACGGTCTGCCGGGTGTGGTGGGCGGACTGGGCGGCGGGTGGGTGATCGACCGCTACGGCTTTGCAGCCGTGTTCTGGGCCGCTGCGCTGGCCGGTGTGCTGGCCTGGGGCTGCGCGCAGCGGTCGCAGTCGCTGCAGGCCCGGCCGAGCTGAGCGCTGGCCGCTCAAGTTCAACGGCAGTTCTCCGAAAACGGACCATGAGCGTCGGCACCTTGCCGGCGTCGCAGGCCCTTTGGAGCCGGGATGAACCACCGCTTGCGCCTGACTGCGGCGGCGGTGTTTGCCGCCATCGCGCTGCTTGCCGGACTGCAGGGCTGGCCGCTGCCGAGCATGCTGGCCTGGACAGCCGCGCTGGCGCTGGCATTGCTTGAGCCCGCGGTGCGCGCCATGCACAGGCAGCGATCGGTGCTGGAAGCGCAAAACACCCTGCTGCGCGGGCAACTGCTGCTCGCCGACCAGGTTCAGGCCATGGCCCAGACCGCCCCAGCGCGCAGCGGTGAACAGCAAAAAATGCTGGCCCTGTGGGCGGCGTTGCCGGCCGGTGTGTTGGTGCTGTCGGAGTCCGGCGAGGTGGTCGACGCCAATCCGGCCGCTGAACGCCTGTTGGGCCTGAGCGTGGAGCAGCTGCGCCATCTGCGTTCACTGGACTGCGGCGGGCGCGTCGTGCGTGAAGACGGCAGTTCCTATCCGATGTCCGAGCAGCCGGTCTTTCGCACCTTGCGCACGGGCCAGGCCCTGTCCAACGAGAGTCTGGGCTTGTACACACCCACTGGCGAGCTGCGCTGGCTGTTGGCCAACACGGTGCCCCAGTTCGACGCCCAAAGCCGTGTGGTGGGCGTCATCGCCTGCTTCATCGACGCCACCGACCGGCGCGCCTTGCAGGACCGCTTGCACCACTCGGCCCGCACCGATGCGCTGACGCAGCTACCCAACCGTGAGGCGGTGATGGACCGGCTGGCCCGCGCCATCGACCACGCCAAACGCCACCCCGGCTACGGTTTTGCCGTGTTGTTCATGGACTTCGACCGCTTCAAGCAGGTCAACGACACGCTGGGCCATGGTGCTGGCGACGAGCTGTTGCGCCAGATCGCGCAACGCCTGCAGCACACCCTGAGGCCGGGTGACGCGCTGGCGCGGATCGACTCTGGCCAGGCCGTGGCGGCTCGCCTGGGCGGCGACGAGTTTGTGGTGGTGCTCGAAGGTGTGCGCGAGCACGCCACGGTCCGGGCCATCACCGAGCGGCTGATGGCTGACCTGCGCGAGCCCTACACCGTGACCCACCACCCGGTGCAAAGCAGTGCCAGCATTGGCGTCGTGCTGTGGCAGGGCCAGGGCCTGGGCCCGCAAGAGATCTTGCGCAATGCGGACACGGCGATGTACGAAGCCAAGCGCGCCGGGCGCAACCGGTATGTGATTTTCGACGACTCCATGCACGACCGCGTGGTCCACACCCTGGCCGTCCAGGCCGACTTGCGCCTGGCCCTGGCCGGGGACGAACTGTTCCTCGTCTACCAGCCCGTGGTGGACCTGAGCACCCAGCGCCTCATGGGTGTCGAAGCGCTGGTGCGTTGGAGGCATCCCACGCGCGGCTTGTTGATGCCGGCGGAATTCATTGCCGTGGCCGAAGAGTGTGGGCTGATCGATGCCTTGGGCGAGCGCGTGCTGCAACTGGCCTGCCGGCAGTTCGTGCAATGGGGTCGGGAGCTGGGCGAGCACGCGCCGCGGCAGATTGCGGTGAACATGTCGCGCGCGCAACTCAAGCGGCCGGGTCTGGCCGCCGAAGTGGCCGGGCTGCTGGTGGCCACGGGCATGCCAGCGGCCCGACTGCAGCTGGAGATTACCGAAAGCCTGGCCGCCCAGGACGAATGCGTCCAGGCCACGCTGCGCGAGCTGAAGACGCTGGGCGTGAAGTTGGCGCTGGACGACTTCGGCACCGGCTACTCGTCGCTGGCCTGCCTGCACCTGCTGCCGGTGGACACGGTGAAGATCGACCGCAGTTTCATCATCCACGCCCTGACCGTGGAGTACCACCGGGTGCTGATCGAGGCCACGATCCGCGTGGCGCGCACGCTGGGCATGCGCACCGTGGCCGAGGGCATCGAGACACAAGACCAGGCCGTGCTGATGCGCCAACTGTGCTGTGACGCCGGCCAGGGCTACCTCTACGGCCGACCGATGACCGCTGCGGAGCTTGCTCCTTGGCTGGACCGGCAATCGGCCGACCTGGCCGTGGTCTGACCGATTCGCGCCCCGTCCTGTCCCGCCCGAGCGCAATTCATCACCGGCCGCGCGCGCTTCGTCGCACATCTGCAGGGCGCAAGGAACCCGCCACCTAAACTTCTGTCGTGAGCTCATGCTGAGCGCAGCACGACACAAGGTGGCGATATGAGGAAGACTTGGATTCTCGGCAGCGCGGTGGCTTTGGTGCTGCTCGGTGCCGGTGGCGCCTACCTGAGCGGCTTGATCAAGCTGCCTGGCGGCCAGGCCATGGCCAAGGCTGCCAAGGCTGGCAAGGTGGGCAAGGACGGCAAGAAGCCCGAGGTGCCGCTTGAATTCATTCAGCGCGAGGTCGTGCAGCCCGCCATGGCGCGGCTGCCGTCGGTGCTGGAATTCTCGGGCCCGCTGGTGGCGCCGCAGACGGCCATGGTGCGCGCCAAGACCGGTGGCACCTTGCTGGCCCTGAACGTGGCCGAAGGCTCGCGCGTGCAGGCCGGTCAGGTGATGGGCCGCATCGAGCAAGCCGAGCTGGGCAGCCGCGTGGCCGAGCGTGGTGCGCAGCTGGAATCGGCGCGTGCCACGCTGGCGCAGGCCGAGCGCACGCACCAGAGCAACGAACGCCTGGCGCAGCAGCAGTTCATCAGCCCGAACGCGCTGGAAAATTCGCGCGCCGCGCTGGACACGGCGCGCGCGCAGCTCAACGCCGCGCAGGCCTCGCTGGAGACCACCCGCGTGGGCCTGCGCGACGCCAGCATTCTGGCGCCGATTGCGGGCATCGTGGCCAAGCGCCATGTGCTGCCCGGCGAACAGGTCAGCCCCGAGCAACAGGTGCTGACCATCGTCGACCTGGCGCAGCTGGAGCTGGCCGGTGCCGTGGGCACGCACGAGGTCGGCCGCCTGTCGCCGGGCATGTTGGTGCAGGTGCAGGTGGAAGGCTTGCCCGAGCCGGTGGCCGGGCGCATTGCGCGCATCGCACCGGCGGCAGAACCCGGCACCCGGTCCATAGGCATCACCATCGCCATCAAGAATCCCAAGGAAGCGCTGCGTGCCGGCCAGTACGCACTGGCCCGCGTGACGCTGGCCGACGACACCGACCGGCTCACGCTGCCCTTGGCGGCGCTGCGCAACACGGCGGGGCAGGACCACGTGTGGGTGATCGAGGGCGGCCTGCTGGCCCGCCGCGCCGTCACCGTGGGCCGGCGCGACGAGCGCGAAGGCCGCGTCGAAGTGCTGCAAGGCGTGGTGGCGGGCACCCAGGTGCTGGCGGCGCGCTTTGACAACCTGCGTGAAGGGGCCAAAGCCAGTGTGGTTGAAAGCAAGTCGGCGTCCAAGTCCGCCGCCGTGGCGTCCGCTGCGGCGTCGACGCCCGGCAACCTGAAGTAAGGGGCCCGCCATGTGGATGACCCGCGTCTCGATCAACAACCCCGTCTTCGCCACCATGGTGATGGTGGCCCTGTGCGTGCTGGGCCTGTTTTCCTACGCCAAGCTGGGCGTGGAGCAACTGCCCGACATCTCGCCGCCCGGCGCCTTCCTGGAGGTGCGCTTCCCCGGCGCCTCGGCCGAGGCGGTGGAGCGCGAAGTCATCAAGCCGATGGAAGAGGCGGTCAACAGCATCGCTGGCGTCAAGCGCATCATGTCGCGCAGCGGCGAGGGCAAGGGCACCATGAGCGTGGAGTTCTCGCTCGACGCCGACATGGGTCGCGCCATGCAGGAAGTGCGCGACCGTGTCGCAGCCGTGCAGTCCAGCTTTCCGCGCGAAGTGCGTGCACCGACCGTGGCGCGCTACAACACCGACAACAACCAGCCGGTGGTGAACCTGGCACTTGTCAGCAAGACACGCAGTGCCCGCGAGCTGTCCATCATCGGCGACGAAACCGTGGGCAAGCGGCTGCAGCGCGTGGAAGGCGTGGCGCGCGTCGAGATCAACGGCCTGACCCAGCGCGAGGTGCGCATCGACCTCGACCCGACCCGCTTGCGTGCTTACGGCGTGACCCCGGCCGAGATTGCCAAGGCGCTGCGCGAGGCCAATGCCGACCAGCCCGTGGGCCTGCTCTCCAACGGCACGCAAGACACGCTGTTGCGCGTGGAGGGCCGGGTGCACGACCCGCGCCAGTTTGAATCGGTGGTGGTGGCGCGGCGCAATGGCCTGGCGCTGACGCTGGGCGACTTCGGCACCCTCATCGAACGCGAACGCGAGCCCGATTCCAGGGCGCGCATCAACGGCCAGCCGGCCATCAACTTCAACATCTTCAAGCAGCAAGACGCCAACATCGTGGCCGCTGGCGACGCGGTGAAGAAGGCCGCCGACGAGATTCGCAAACAGCTGCCGCCGGATGTGGAGCTGCGCCTGATCTACGCCACCAGTGACTGGGTCAAGGGCTCGCTGAACGGCCTGAAGGCGACGCTGATCGAAGGCGCGGTGCTGACCATCATCATCGTCTTCTTGTTCCTGCATTCCTGGCGCAGCACCATCATCACGGGCCTGACGCTGCCCATTGCGGTGATCTCCAGCTTCATCGCCGTGTATGCCTTCGGCTTCACGCTGAACTTCATGACCATGATGGCGCTGAGCCTGTGCATCGGCTTGCTCATCGACGACGCCATCGTCGTGCGCGAAAACATCGTGCGCCATGTGCACATGGGCAAAGACCACATCACGGCCGCGCGCGAAGGCACCGACGAGATCGGCCTGGCGGTGATGGCCACCACCTTCGCCATCGTGGCGGTGTTTGCACCCGTGGCCTTCATGGGCGGCATCATCGGCAAGTTCTTCTACCCCTTCGGCATCGTGGTGGTGGTGGCTGTGCTGGTGAGCCTGTTTGTCAGCTTCACGCTGGACCCCATGCTCTCTGCCGTGTGGCACGACCCGCCTTCGGTGCGCATGAAGCACTGGCCCGTCATCGGCCACGCCATCCGCGCCACCGACGCCAGCCTGGAGTGGATGCACCGCGTCTACGAGCGCACCATGCGCTGGGCGTTCTCTGAAAAGCGCTGGACCTTTGGTTCAAGCCGCTTCTACATCGGCGTGCCCGTTTATGCCCGCGGCTTTGACAGCCACTTGCAGCGCGACAAATCCAGCCCGCGGCGCTGGCGGCTGGCCACCATCACGCCGCGCGGCGTGGTCATGGCCAGCGGCTTGGCCAGCTTTGTGGTCGCCCTGGGCCTGACGCCGCTGGTGGGCAGCGAATTCGTGCCCGAAACCGACCAGGGCTACACCCAGCTGGCGCTGCGCATGCCGGTGGGCAGCAGCCTGGAACGCAGTGACGCCAAGGTGCGCCAGGTGGAAGAGATCGTGTCCGCGTTTCCCGAGGTGCAAAACGTGTCGACCTGGGTGGGTGGCGCAGGCCAGCGCAACCAGGCCTGGCTGAACATCTCGCTGAAGGACCGCAGCGAACGCAAGCGCAGCCAGAAGCAGGTGGAAGACGCCATCCGCGAGCAGATCGCCAAGATCCCCGGCACCGACGCCAGCGTGGGCTTCAACCGGCCCATCTACGTGGCCATCCTGGGCAACGACCCGGCCGGCCTGGCGCGCGTGGCCGACGAGTTTGCCGAGAAGGTCAAGAAGATTCCTGGGGCGGTGGATGTGGAGTCGTCCGCCAAGCCCGGCCTGCCGGCCTATGCCGTGCGCCTGAAGCCCAGCGCCGTACGTGAACTGGGCCTAACCGCGCCGCAGCTGGCCAGCAGCTTGCGCGCCTACGTCAACGGCGAAACGGCCACCACCTGGACCACGCCCGACGGCAACCAGGTCGACGTGGTGCTGCGCCTGAACGAAAGCCAGCGCGAACGCATCGACCAGTTGCGCGGCCTCCCGGTGGCCTTCGCCAAGGACGGCACGCCCATCACGCTGGACAGCGTGGCCACCATCGAGCAGGTCTTCAACCCCGAGATCATCCGGCGCCAGAACCTGCAGCGCCGCGAGGCGGTGTTTGCCGGCGTCAAGGACCGCAGCCCGGGTGACGTGGGCGACGACGTGCAAAAGCTCATCAAGGAGACCACGCTGCCGCCAGGCTACAGCTTCGACGTGGGCGGCCAGATGCAGCAGCAGGCCGTGGCCTTTGGTGGCCTGCTGGCGGCCATGGCGCTGGCGGCCATCTTCATCTACATCGTGCTGGCCAGCCAGTTCGGCAGCTTCTTGCAGCCCATTGCCATCATGGCCAGCCTGCCGCTGGCGCTGATCGGGGTGATGCTGGCGCTGTTGATGTGGCGCAGCACGCTCAATGTCTTCAGCATGATCGGGCTGGTGATGCTGATGGGCCTGGTGACCAAGAACGCCATCCTCCTGGTGGACTTTGCCAACCACGCGCGCAGGGCCGGTGCCAGCGTGGCCGACGCGGTGCTGCTGGCCGGGCTGATACGCATGCGGCCCATCGTGATGACCACCATGGCCATGGTCTTTGGCATGCTGCCGCTGGCGATGGCACTTAACGACGGCGGTGAACTGCAAGCGCCCATGGGGCGGGCCATCATCGGTGGCGTCATCACCAGCACGCTGCTGACGCTGCTGGTGGTGCCGGTGTTCTACAGCTACCTGGTCGGCAAGACCCGGCCGGCCGCAGACGCTGCGCCGGCCACCGCTCCACGGCCTGGTGGCAGCGCCGGCCCGCTGCCCATGCCGGCCGACCGCGACTGATGTTCCCGTGCCGGCCCCGCGCTCAGGGAATGTCCTGGTGCGGTGCCTTCACTGCGCTGTCGTGGCGCGTTGCAGCGGCGGCCTGGTCCGATCCGTCCTGACTCAGGCGCTGCCAGAGTCGCCCGGTGACATCGCGGTGCAGTGACTGGCCGTCGGACGCGTTGTCGAACCCGGCGCCCGGCGGGCCGGGGTCCTCAGGCCGGGTCGGCGCGAGGTGGCGTTGCACGGCCAGCGCCAGACCCAGGGCCAGCACGGCCAGCGCGCTCATGAGCGTCAGCAGCTGCGCGCGCTGTTGCTGCACGCGGTCGACACGGGCCACCAGCGCCATGCGCACGGTGTTGCTGGCAGCGTTGAACAGCCCGGCCTGGGCCTGCAGCGCGGTGGTGGTGGCCGCAGCCAATGCTGCCGCGTCGGGCGGGTCGGCCTGCCGGCGCAGTTGAAACAGCCGGTCGGCGGTGACACCGGCCGTGGCCACCGCGCTGGCCAGCTGGGGGTTGGTCAGCGCGCCGCGGTTCAGGCCGTCGCTCAGGTGCCCCAGGGTGCGTGCCAGGGCGGCCTCGGCCGCGGCCAGGTCGCCACGTTCGGCGCCGCTGTCGGCGGACAGGCCGAGCGCCGCGATCTGCGCCGTCACGTGGGGCAGCGACGCCAGTTCACGCACCGACGCCAGGTAGGTCTTGGCCGGGCCGTGGCTGTCCAGCCCGGAGGCATCGGCAACCAGGTCGATGACCTGCAGCGCCTGTTCGACCAGCAGGCGGTGGGCGGCGTCGCTGTCGGTGGGTTTGATCTTGCGTTGCTCCACCTGCGGCACCAGCGTCACCCAATCTTGGCGCAGCGCCTGCGCCTCGCTGACGGCTCGCGGCAGCTTCAGGGTGACCAGGGCGCTTTCCAGCGCAGCCGCCCGGTCGTCGACCTCGGCCTGGCGCACCGTGCGTTCGGGCTCCAACAGCAACACGCCACGCAGCACCAGGCCGGCGATGTCACGGTGCGCCAGCAGGGCGTGTTGCAAGGTCACGGCGCCGGAGACCGGGTCGAGCCCGGCTTGCTCGTACAGCGCGGCCTGAATCTCGGCGCTCTGGTAGCGCAGCACCTGTACCAGTGGCGTGGCCACCATGGCCGCGGCCACCACGCCGAGGGCTGCGAACTTGTGGCGCGACTTCAGGCGGTGAATGCGGTGCTGGATGTCCATCGGGGCCTAGGCATGCTGGGGTGCCTGCGCTGCCGGGTACGGGCAGGCGCACATGCTGTTATCGACCGATGGACCGCGGGCTTGAGCGCCGCGGCGCTTGGGTGGCGCGTACGGCGTGGTCTAACACTCGACGATGTTCACCGCCAGCCCGCCGCGCGCGGTTTCCTTGTACTTGGTCATCATGTCGGCACCGGTTTCGCGCATGGTCTTGATGACCTGGTCGAGGCTGACGAAGTGCGTGCCGTCGCCCCGAAGTGCCATGCGTGCGGCGTTGATGGCCTTGACGGATGCGATGGCGTTGCGTTCGATGCAGGGTATCTGCACCAGGCCACCGACCGGGTCGCAGGTCAGACCCAGGTGGTGCTCCATGCCGATCTCGGCGGCGTTCTCCGCCTGCTCAGGCGTGCCGCCCATCACCGCGCACAGGGCGCCTGCGGCCATGCTGCAGGCCACGCCCACTTCGCCCTGGCAACCGACCTCGGCGCCGCTGATGCTGGCGTTTTCCTTGTACAGGATGCCGATGGCCGCGGCGGTGAGCAAGAAGTCGATGACGCCGGCGTCGTTGCTGTGGTGCACGAAGCGCGTGTAGTAGTGCAGCACGGCGGGCACGATGCCGGCCGCGCCGTTGGTGGGCGCGGTGACGACCCGCCCGCCGGCGGCGTTTTCTTCGTTCACGGCCAGGGCGTACAGGTTGACCCAATCCATCACCTGCAGCGGGTCTCGCAGGGCCGCTTCCGGGTGGGCGATGAGGTCGCGGTACAGGGGTGCCGCGCGGCGCTTGACCTTGAAACCGCCGGGCAAGATGCCATCGGTGGCGCAGCCGCGCTTGACGCAGTCCTGCATTACCTGCCAGATCTTCATCAGGCCGGCGTCGATGTCGGCGTCGGCTCGCCCGCATTTGCCAAGGAATCGTTCGTTGCGGCGCATCACGTCGGCAATCGAGCCGCCGACCTCGCGGCAGCGAACCAGCAGTTCGTCACCGCTGTGAAACGGGTGCGGCAGTACGGTGGTGTCGGGGGCGATGCGCTTTTGCTTGGCGCCGTCGGCGGCCACCTCGTCGCTGACCACAAAGCCGCCGCCCACCGAGTAGTAGCTGCGGTTGCACAGCTCGCTGCCTTCGGCATCGAACGCGATGAAGCGCATGCCGTTGGCGTGGAAAGGCAGGCTTTCGCGGCGGTGGAACTTGAGGTCTTCAGGCTCGTTGAAGGCGATGTCATGGCGGCCCAGCAGCGGCAAGCGCGCCGCAGCGCGCATCGCAGCCAGCAGCGCGGGCACGGCGTTCACGTCCACCGTGTCGGGCTCGTGCCCGGCCAGGCCCAGCAGCACCGCCTTGTCACTGCCATGGCCCTTGCCGGTGGCGCCCAGGCTGCCGTACAGCTGCGACTGCACCCGCGCCGTGCGCGCCAGCAGGCGGTCGTGTTCGAGCCTGAGCGCAAACATGCGCGCCGCACGCATGGGCCCAACGGTGTGGCTGCTGCTGGGGCCGATGCCGATCTTGAAGAGGTCAAAGACGGAGACGGCCATGGCGTGGGTCCGATCAGCGGATGAAGATGAAGCGAAAGCCCTTGAGCGCTTTCCAGGGGCGGTCGGCGGTCACCAC
>JANOLY010000627.1:0-3548 GCA_031420055.1 Burkholderiales bacterium
GTTCTCGCCGCCGGCCACCGCCATGTCCAGCGCACGCGTGACCTCGACGTAGCCGTCGATGTCCTCGGGCGAGATCGGTTCCTCGAACCACTCGATGTCCAGCGCTTCCAGTTCACGACCGATGCGGATCGCCTGCGGCACGGTCAGGCAGTGGTTGGCGTCGACCATCAACCGCACGCCGTCGCCCACCGCTTCACGCACCGCAGCAACACGGCGGATGTCGAGCTTGGGGTCGCCCAGGCCGATCTTCATCTTCACCGCGGTGAAGCCTTCCTCCACATAGCCACGCGCTTCTTCCACCGCTTCTTCGACCAGCCGGTTCATGTCGATGAAGTACAGGCCCGTGGCATAACACGTCACTTCGGTGCGGTGCGCACCACCGATCAGCTTGTGGATGGGGCGGCCGCAGGCCTTGCCGATGATGTCCCACAGCGCGATGTCGATGCCGCTGAGGGCCGACGCTGCCATGCCCTTGCCGCCGTAGTCCTTGATGCGGTTGTAGAGGTCTTCCCAGATCACCTCCACGTCGAAGGCATCGCGGCCGATGATGCGCGGCGCGAACTGGGTCTCGATGTAGGCCTTGGCCACGGCCGACGGGCCATAGCACTCGCCCCAGCCGACGATGCCGTCGGTGGTCTCGATCTCGACGATGCAGGAGCCGCGGGTCTTGTAAAGCCAGCCGCGCGACGAGGTGAAGGGGCGCTCGACAGGCGCTGCCACGACGTGGCAGGTGACCTTCTTGATGGGTGACGGGTTCATCGCGAATCTTTCCTTGGCACCTTGGGGGGTTACTTCTTCTCGGCCACGAAGACCTGCTTGCCGACCACCGCCAGCGACTTCTCGACCGCGTCGATCTCACGGCCCAGCGCAGCCCCGGTCAGGTCGTCGACCAGCGCCCCGCCCTGTTCGGCCGCGGCCTTGAACTTGGCGCTCTGGATCGCGGTGCGGAACACGGCGATCAACTTGTCGCGTACGGCTGGCGGCAGGTTCGCCGGGCCCACGATGTAGGCCATCTGCACCAGTGGGCCGTGCGGGAAAACGTCGAAGCCCTTCTCCTTGAAGGTCGGCACGTCGGGCATGACCTTCAGGCGTTCGTTGGCGAACACGCCGATGGGCTTCACCAGGTTGCCGTCGATCTGGGCCTTGCTTTCCGAGGGCTTGAGCACGGCACCGTCGATCTGCTTGCCGGCCAGGTCGGTGATGACCTTGGCGCCGCCGGTGTAGGGCACCACCACCACCTGACTGCCGGCCGCGCGGCCGGTCATCACCGCGAAGATGTGGTTGAGGTTGTTGCTGCCGGGCGTGCCGATCGACACCTTGCCGTCGTTCTTCTTGACGTGGGCGACGAAGCTTTCCAGCGTGCCCGTGGCGCTGCCCGCCGGCACCAGCAGCATCAGCGGGTCGGTGGTGACGCGCGCGATGGGCGTGAACTGCTCGCTGCGCAGCGGCGTGAGCCTCTGCGAGATGATCGACAGCGTCGAGCTGGTGCCCATGCCCAGCGTGTAGCCGTCAGGGGCCGCGTTGGCCACCTTCTGCATGCCGATGGCCCCTGTGGCGCCGGGCACGTTCTCCACGATCATGCGGATGCCCTGCTCGTTGAGCAGCTGGGCCAGCTCGCGTGCGGCGATGTCGTTGGAGCCGCCGGCGTTCCACGGCACGATGAACTTGATTTCCTTGCTCGGGAAGGCGACCTGTGCCAAGGCCGGGGCCATCAGCGAACAGGCGGCCAGGGCAGCGGCGCTGCGAATCAGACGGGAACGCGAAATCATGTTGTCTCCTAGGTTCCGGGCCTTGCAGTAGTGCACTGCCAGGTCATTGTTATAACAAACAACGTTCAGCGAGGCAAGCGTGATTTTTTCCACCCGATCGGCTTGACCGGCTTCTTCCCCTGGTCAGCGCGCTTGCGCGCGGTCCAGCAGGGCGCAGATGTCGTCGCTCGCGCTGTGGATGTCAGCGCGGATGGCGTCGGCTGCGGCCTGGCCGTCGCCGGTGCGCAGGGCCTGCAGGGCCGCGACGTGAAACGGAAATCGCTTCAGGCTCGGCACATGGTCGGGCAGACCCAAGCGCAAGGTCGGCGCACAGCGCAGCCAGGCGCCCTCGATGATCTCCAGCATGATGGGCATGCGGCAGAGCGCATAGATGCCGAAGTGGAAGCGGTGGTGGGCCTCCAGGTAGCCTTCCGGGCGCTGCGCGTTCACCTTCTGCTGCATGGCCAGGAGCGCGGCCTCGATCTGATCGAGCTTTTCCATCGTGGCGTGCGGCACGGCTGCCATCGTGGCCGCCGGCTCCAGGCTGGCGCGCACGGCCATCAGCTGGCCGAATTGATCGGCCGTCAAACGGGGTACCGTCGCGCCGCCGCCCTGGCCGACGCTGCCGCGCTCCAGCACCCGCTCGGCCACCAGGCGGTTCACCGCGTCGCGCACCGGTGTCAGGCTGATGCCGAGTTGGTCGGCAATGTTGCGCAGCAACAGCCGCTCGCCGGGTGCAAATCGGCCGCCGAGCAGCGAATCACGCAGCGCGGCATAGGCCTGGTCCCACAGCGGGCTGCGCTCGACCGGACCCAGGCGCGACAGGGCTGTCATGGATGGTAGGGGGTCGGCGGCTTCAAAGCCGAGGCAGTGTATGCGCGGCCGGCGGGGCCGCCCTGGACGTCACCAGCTTGGGCCGTGCTGCCAGCAGCAGGCGCAGAGGGATCGGCAGCGACAGCACCCAATGGCGCACCGGCACGTGCGGGAGTGAGCCCGGACACAAACAGTCCAGTGGACTGTTTGTGCCTGGCGAACGCCCTGGCGGCGACGCCAGGGCGTGGTTGACCAGATGCGCGGCCGTCTGTGCCTCGTGGTCTTGATCAAGTTTCCCGCCACGGAACCGGCTTTGCCGGGCCGTTGTCGGACGGCCCCCTCGGGGGGCAGCGAGTTCTAGCGAACTCTAGCGAGCTTGGGGGCGCAATTCCGCGCGGGCGCGGATCTGCTCGAAGTCGGCAGGTGGCGGATGCAAGTCGAGCCGGCGCCCGGCCTTCACGAGCTGGCTCGGGATGTCGTGGCCGATCAGGCCCGGCAGCTGCTTGCTGGCGCCCAGCAGTTTCGTAAGGTCGACGCCGGTGTCGTAGCCCATCAACTCGAGCGCGTGCACGATCTCCTCGGTGCAGACGTTGCCGGTGGCGCCGGGTGCGTAAGGGCAGCCGCCGATGCCGCCGAATGACGCGTCGAAGCGGTCGGCGCCGGCAGCGATGCCGGCCAGCACGTTGGCCAGCCCCATGCCGCGCGTGTTGTGGAAGTGCAGGGTCATCTCGGTCTGCGGGAAGCGTTGCTTGAACTGATGCGTCAGCCTGGCCACCTGCGTAGGGTAGGCCATGCCGGTGGTGTCGCACAGCGTCACGCTGTCGGCGCCCATCTCTTCGACATAACGCACGCACCAGTCGATGACCGCGGCCTCGGGCACGTCGCCTTCCATCGGGCAGCCGAAGCTGCACGACAGCGAGACGTTGACCGCCACGCCGGCCTGCTTGGCGAGCTGCGCCACCGCGACCAGCGCCGCGTAGCTCTGCG
>JANOLY010000628.1:0-9861 GCA_031420055.1 Burkholderiales bacterium
CCCATGCCTTCCTTCAGCACGGCGCCGAACTGTTTCCAGAACTCGGCGTACTTCTCCTGCCGGTTCTCGGCCACGTCTTCGAGCATGCCCAGCACCTTCTTGGTGCTACCTTCGCGGATGGCCTTCACGTCGCGGCTTTCCAGCAGCAGTTCACGGCTGACGTTCAGCGGCAGGTCGGCGCTGTCGATCACGCCCTTGACGAAGCGCAGGTACACCGGCATCAGCGCTTCGGCGTCGTCCATGATGAAAACACGCTTCACGTACAGCTTCACGCCGCCGCGCTTGTCGCGGTTCCACAGGTCAAACGGCGCCTTGGCCGGCACATACAGCAACTGCGTGTATTCCGTGCGGCCCTCGACCCGGTTGTGCGTGTAGGCCAGCGGCGGCTCGGTGTCGTAGCTGATCTGCTTGTAGAACTCCTGATACTGCGCGTCGGTGATGTCACTCTTGCTGCGCGCCCACAGCGCGGCGGCCTTGTTCACCGGCTCCCACTCGTCTGTCGTGACCTGCTCTTTCTTGTCTTCGTCCCATTGCTGCTTGGGCATCAGCACCGGCAGCGAGATGTGGTCGGAGTACTTGCTGATGATGCTCTTGAGCTTCCAGGGGCTGAGGAATTCTTCTTCGCCCTCGCGCAGGTGCAGGATGACGTCGGTGCCGCGCTCGGCACGCGTGATGGTCTCGACCTCGAAGTCGCCAGTGCCAACGCTTGCCCAGCGCACGCCCTGGTCGGCGCCCAGGCCGGCGCGGCGCGACTCCACCGTGATGCGGTCGGCCACGATGAAGCCCGAATAGAAGCCCACGCCAAACTGGCCGATGAGGTTGGCGTCACCCTTCTTGTCGCCTTCCAGCGCGGCCACGAATTCACGCGTGCCGCTCTTGGCGATGGTGCCCAGGTGGGCCACGGCCTCGTCGGCGCTCATGCCGATGCCGTTGTCGCGGATGGTCAGCGTCTTGGCCGCGGCGTCGAAGAACACGCGCACTTGCAGATCGGGCGCGTCTTCGAACAAGGCGGCGTTGTCCAGCGCCTCGAAGCGCAGCTTGTCGCAGGCGTCAGACGCGTTGGAGACCAACTCGCGCAGGAAGATTTCCTTGTTGGAGTACAGCGAGTGCGTGACGAGGTGCAGGATCTGCTTGACCTCGGCCTGGAATGACAGGGTTTGCTTGTCCATGGGGATTGTTCTGTGGGTTGGTAAGGCGGAATGCAGCGCCAAGCGCCAGCCTTGACGGTGGGGCCAAGGGCGCCGATTTCAAGGGGCAGGCGGCGATTGTGGGGGCGCAGCCGGCGCGGCCGCTGCGCCCGGGCCGGCTCAGTCAGCGCGCACGTTGCCCGCCTTCACCACCGCGGCCCAGCGCGGTATCTCGCGGGCGATCAGTTCGCCAAATGCGCCCGGCGTGGTCGGCACCGGCACCGCGCCTTCCACGGCCAACTGCTGTGCTACTTCCGGCAGGGCCAGGGCCTTGTTGATTTCGGCGTTCAGCCGCGCCACCAGCGCCGGCGGTGTGCCGGCAGGCGCGACCACGCCGTACCACTGGTCGGCCTCGAAGCCGGGAAAGCCGCTCTCGGCCACCGTGGGCACATCAGGCAAAGTGGCCATGCGCTGTGGGCTGCTGACAGCCAGGGCCCGCAAGCGGCCGCTGCGCACATGCGGCAGCACGGCGGGCGCGCCGGTGAAGGTGGCGTCGACCTGCCCGGCCAGCACGTCGGTGACCGAAGGCGCGGTGCCGCGGTAGGGGATGTGCAGCATGAAGATGCCGGTCCTGAGCTTCAAGTACTCGAACGTGATGTGCGCCGCACTGCCGTTGCCGCCCGACGAGTAGCTGAACTTGCCCGGGTTGGCGCGTGCGCGGTCAACAAACTCCTTCAGCGTGCGCACCGGCGCGCTGGCCGGCACCACCAGCACATTGGGCACGCGCGCCACGTAAGCCACGGGCACGAAGCTCTTCAGCGGGTCGTAGGCCAGCTTGGGATAGATGGCCGGGTTGACGGCCAGCGTGCCGATGTGGCCCATCAACAAGGTGTTGCCGTCGGGTGCGGCGCGCGCTGCTTCGGCCGCGCCCAGTGAGCCACCCGCACCGGGCTTGTTCTCGACCACCACCTGCGTGCCCAGTGCCAAGGCCAGCCGTGGCGCCAGGGCGCGGGCCAGGATGTCGGTGCTGCCACCCGGCGTGAACGGCACGATCAATCGCAGCGACTTGCCTTGCTGGGCCGGGGACCACAGCGGCCAGGCCGTGATCAGCCCGGCGCCGGCCAGCCAGTCGCGGCGCTTCATGTCTTCATGGCCATGCCCAGCCGCTCGATGGTGGCCTTCTCGGCGACAAAGCTGTCGCGCGCGAACTTGGTGTAGTCGTCGGTGTTCATGTAAATCACGGTCTGGTCGAACTTGTCGAAGGCGGCCAGCACGGCCGGGTCGTCCAGCGTGCGCCTGAAGGCGTCGTGCAGCGTGCGCACGACGGCCGGCTCCATCCCCTTGGGACCGCACACGCCGAAGGGCGAATCACTCACCGTCTTGTAGCCCAGCTCGTCCAGCGTGGGCACGTTCGGCCAGCGCTTGGTGCGCTTGCTGCCGTAGGTGGCCAGCAGGCGCAGCTTGCCGGCCTCGACATGCGGCGCCCAGCCGGTGGCGTCGCTGGCGGCCATGGTGTGGCCGCCCAGGATGGCTTGCATGTTGTCGGCGTTGCCCTTGAACGGCACATGCGTCAGCTTGATGCCGGCGCGCTGCGCAAACTCCTCCACCGCCAGGTGCGGGCTGGTGCCGATGCCGGTGGAGCCGTAGCTGAACTTCTCGGGGTTGGCACGCGCAAAGTCGATTAGGTCCTTGATGCTCTTGATGGGCGAGTCGGCCGGCACTACCAGGCCGAAGGTGTAGCCGGTGAGGCAGATGATCCAGGTGAAGTCCTTGAGCGTATCGAACTGCGTCTTCTGCATGTGCGGAATGCGGAACACGCCGTGCGGCAGCTGGCTCAGCGTGTAGCCATCGGGCTTGGCATTCACCAGTTCGTTGGCACCGAAGGTGCCGCCCGCCCCGGGCTTGTTGTCGACGATGATCTGCTGGCCCAGCACCTTGGCCGCACTCTCTGCCAGCACGCGGATGACGGCGTCGGTGCTGCCCCCCGCGGGCCAGGGGCAGATGTAGCGGATCGGCCGCGCCGGGAAGGCCTGCGCCAGGGACAGCGAGGGCAGCGCGATGCTGCTGGCGGCGGCAGCGCCAGCGCTGAGGATGAAACGGCGGCGAGAGTCAACGCTAGGGTCTGGACGCATGTCTTGTCTCCTTGTGATTGTGAACAGTCTCAGCAAGTGCTCACGGTAGGTTGATCGATCGTCTTACCGTCATACGCTATCATGATCGACATGAAAACCGTGACCGTGTCACCTAAATTCCAGGTTGTCATTCCACTGGCCGTGCGCGAGCGGCTGCGCTTGCTGCCTGGCGCCCGGTTGATGGTGGTCGAATTCAACGGCGGCCTGCGCTTGATGCCCGAACGGCCGGCGTCCGCGCTTCGTGGCATCGCGCGCGGCATCGACACCCGGGTACAGCGCGAGCCCGACCGCAAGCTGTGAGCCCGGCACCGAAGCGGCCAGCGTTGCGCCGGCGCACGCCAAAGGCGCGCGAGCCCGCCGCTCCCGTGGTGCTGGATTCGTCGTGCTGGCTTGAGTTTTTTGCCGACACCGACCGCGCCGACCTGTATGCAGATGCCATCGAGCAAGCGCAAGACCTGGTTGTGCCCGTGCTCACCATCTACGAAGTGGCCAAGAAGCTGGCCCGCGATGTGGGCGACGACGTGGCGGCAGCCGCCTTGTCGCTGATGCAGCGTGGCAAGGTCATCAGCATTGACCTGCCACTGGCGCTGGAAGCCGCCGTCAATGGCTTGCCGCTGGCCGACAGCCTGATCTACGCCACCGCGCGCCACCACGGCGCCGAGTTGTGGACACAGGACAGCCACTTCGAAGGCCTGCCCGGCGTGCGCTACTTCGCCAAGCCCTGAACTGCAACGCGGCCTGTCCATGGCGGGTCAATCCGGCTTGATGCCCGCCCGTTTGACGATCTGGCTCCACACCTTCTGCTGCTGCGCGATGTAGGCCGCAAACTCGGCCGGCGGGCCGCCGCCGCCCACCGCGCTGTCGCTGGCAAAGCGTTCGGTCACGGCGTTGGACTTCAGCGCCTTGAGCGATTCTTCCTGCAGCCGCTTGACGATGTCCACCGGCGTGCCCGCGGGCACCAGGATGCCGTACCACTGCGAGGTCTCGAAGTCCTTGTGGCCCATCTCGGCCACGGTGGGCACATCGGGCAGTTGCGTCAGGCGCTGCGCCGTGCCCACCGCGATGGCGCGCAGCTTGCCGCTCCTGATGTGCGGGATCAGCGCCGGCAGCCCGGCCGAGCTGGCCTGGGTGCGCCCGGCCAGCAGGTCGGTCAGCATGGGCCCGGTGCCGCGGTAAGGAATGTGCGTGATGAACATGCCCTCCACCAGCTTCAGGTACTCCATGGCCAGGTGGCCCGCGCTGGCGTTGCCTGCGGTGCCGTAGTTCAGCTTGCCGGGGTTGGCCTTGACGTAGGCGACGAACTCCTTGTAGTTCTTGGCCGGAACGTCGGGGTGGATGACAAACAGGTTGGGCACCTTGGCCAGCATCGTCACCGGCATGAAGTCGCGGTTCACGTCGAAGGGCTGGTTGGGAAAGATGTAGGGGTTGACCGCGAGCGAGCCCACGTGGCCCAGGATCAGCGTGTGACCGTCGGGCGCGGACTTGGCCACGTCCTGCATCGCCGGCAGGCCAGCGCCGCCGCCCTTGTTCTCGACGTACACCGTCTGGCCCAACTGCTTGGTCAGTTCATTGGCCACCGTGCGCGCCACGATCTCGCTGGTGCCACCGGGCGCAAACGGCACCACGAAGCGGATCGACTGCCGCGGCCAACCGGCCTGGGCCTGGGCCCAGGCAGGCAGGGCGAGTACGGGAAGGGCCAGGGCGGTTCGGCGGGTGAGGGTCATGGGTGGGTCTGCGTCGTGGGGGTCTGCCGGACAGTAGGGGCAGCTGCGCGTGCGCGCACTCAGCGAAAGCGCTAGTGCGCGCAGCCGGGGCCGACATTCGGCGGCTGGAAGGGAGAAACTGCTCATGAAGACACTTCGAGCGATGGCCCTGGCACTCGGCCTGCTGGCCTGGGCCGCCCCACCGGTGCACGCCGAGACCAGCGAGGTCAGCAGCAGCGGCTTCACGGTCACCCACGCGGTGGTCGTGGACTCAGAACCACAGAAGGTGTGGCAGGCCTTCACGCAGCTACCCACCTGGTGGAGCAGCGCCCACACCTGGTCGGGCCAGGCCTCGAACATGACCCTGGACACCACTGCCGGCGGCTGCTGGTGCGAGCGCTGGGCCACAGGCGCGTCGGCCGTGCACGGCCGCGTACTGCTGGCCATACCCGGTTCGGTGCTGCGCTTGCAAGCCTGGCTGGGCCCGCTGCAGGAGATGCCGGTGGCGGGGGTGCTCACCTTCGGCACCGCCCGGCGTGACGGCGCCACGCGGCTGCGCGTTACCTATCGTGTGGCAGGCGCGCCCGAGGCCGGGCTGGACAAGCTGGCACCGGCGGTCGATGGCGTGATAGGCGAGCAGGTGCGGCGCCTGAAGGCCTTCATCGAGACCGGCAAACCCGACTGACGCCGCCCACGTTCCTAAGCGTTGGGCGGGCAGGTGGCGCCTTCGGTTCGGCGCAGGCCCAGGCCGGCCAGGCCCGGCAACTTTGTGGCCTGGGTGATGCGCAGACCGCGCTCATCGGCACGCGCCGTCCAGCTGGCGCCTTGGGCGCCCCAGGCATGCACCGCGCGGCCATCCACCCGGCCGCTGTAGCTGCGGCGTTCATGGCCTTGCGCCAGCTCCAGGGCCACGGCCTGGAACTGCTGCGTGATGTGCAAGGCCCTGCCGCCGGCACCGCACCACAGCCCTTCAAGTCGCGCCGGCACCGTCCACAAATGCAGGCGACTGGCCTTGTCCAGGCCGATGGTCTTCTGGGGCACGGCCAACGTGACCGTGCGGTCGGGCCGCCAGTCGCCCAGGTCCCAGTCGTGCGAGACGATGCGGGTGCCCGGGGCCAGCGCCAGCAGGCGCGGGCGCAAGGCCAGGTTCACGTCGGGCAGCAGGTACATCGTGACCACCGTGGCCGGCGCCAGGTCGGTCTCGAACAGGTCCTGGGCGCGGAACGCCGCCCGGTCGGCCACGCCGGCCAGCCGGGCATTGACGATGCTGCGCGCCACCAGTTCGGGCACGATCTCCACGCCCAGGCCGCGCGCACCAAAGCGCCGCGCTGCGGTGATGACGATGCGGCCGTCCCCCGAGCCCAGGTCGATGACGTGGTCGCGCCGGCCCACGCCGGCCAGTTCGAGCATGGTCACGGTGACATGGTCCGGCGTGGTGATGAACGGCACCTCCTCCGCCACGGGCGGTGGCGCAACGGGGGCGGCTGCCAGGGTGCCTGCGAGGCAGGCGCCGAGCAGAGCCAGGACGAGGGAGTGCAAACGTGCCATGGGTGGGATGCTATGCGCTGGCGCACACCAGGCCAGCGCGGTCCGCGCAGGCATGTTCCAGCCAGCCAGTTTCATCATTGAAACCACCGGCCAGTCGCCCAGGCTAGTCGACCTGGCGCAGCACGTGGGTTGTGGCATGCAAGGGCGTGGCGGCTGCAACGGCAGCCTGAGCAGGCTGACCCACAGGGGCGGCTGCGGGTGGGTCGGCCTCACTCGACTCCTGCGATTGCTCCTCAGCCATCAACTGTCCGATCACCGCGCCAAGCTGCAGATCGTCGATCTGGCCAAAGTGGCTCAGCCGCACGCGACCGCCTTGGTCAAAGACCACCACACTGGGTGTTCCGCGCAGCCCGTAGGCCTGCATCGTCAGCGGCACAGGGCTGCCGGTGCCCGCCAGGTCGATGCCGACCGGAAACGCAATGCGGTATTCGTCAAGGAACACACGCAAGGCTTGTGGACCCATCACGGCGTGATGCTCGAAGACGGTGTGCAGGCCGATCACGGCGACCCGTTCCGGCGGGAACAGGCGGTGGATGCGCAAGGCCTGCGGCAGGCCGTGCGACACGCATCCCGGGCACAGCATCTGGAAGGTGTGCAGCACCACCACCCGGCCGAGCAGGCTGTCCAGGGTGACGGGATGTGAGGCATTGAGCCACTGGCTGACCTGCCATGGCGGCGCAAGATGGCTGCGCTTGTTCATGATTCAGCGCCAGGTCGGCCAATTGCTCGAAACGCGCCTCGTCACCAAACCCCGTTGGTGGACTTCTTGAGGAACTCGGTTCATGGTGGATCCGATTGGATGAGACTTGAACGTGGTGTGCACGGAGACGTCCATTGTGCGGCGTTCACCCCGGCGCATCGCGCCGCGTGGGCGGCGCTGTACCCGCGCATCAGCGCCACCATGCAGGCCGCCGCAGCCGAGGCCTTGGCAGCGGCGTCGGCGCTGCGCGCAGGCGCACAGGCGCCCAGGCACGCGCGCAATCGTCATCGCCATCGCCATCGCCATCGCCATCGCGCCCAAGCTACGGGGATGGCTGAATCAACCTGGAGAGCGCCCACGTCAAGCAAGAACACGATATGCCTGTGGTTCGACGGCGATGCCGTCGAAGCCGTCGAAGCCGCGCAGTTCTACGCCAAGACGTTTCCCAACAGCGACGTGGGCGCGATCCATCGCGCGCCCGGGGACTTTCCCTCAGGCAAGCAGGGCGACGTCCTGACCGTCGAGTTCACGGTGATGGGCATCCCGTGCCTCGGGCTCAACGGCGGGCCCGCGTTCAAGCACAGCGAGGCGTTTTCGTTCCAAGTGACCACCGATGACCAGGCGGAAACCGACCGCCTGTGGAACGCGATCATCGGCCACGGCGGCCAGGCCAGCGCATGCGGCTGGTGCAAGGACCCGTGGGGGTTGACGTGGCAGATCACGCCGCGCGCGCTGATCGCTGCGATTGCCGACCCCGACCGCGCGGCGGCCAAGCGGGCCTTCGACGCGATGATGGAGATGACCAAGATCGACATCGCCGCCATCGAAGCAGCCCGGCGCGGCTGACGACGCAACCCGGGTTTGGCCGCCGAGCACCGGCGCGCCGAGCTGGCTTCGGCGCGCCAGCGCAACTACTGGAGAAGCGCCTCGAGCGCGTCGAACGAACTTGTCCACCCGAGCGTCATGCCCGAGCGCTCATGGACGAAGGCGTCAACCTCCGCGCTCGTCGCCTCAGCGTAGGGCTCGCTGGTGATAGTCACGCGAGTTCTGTCGGGCGCCTCTTGCGTGAACAACACCGTGTTCAGCAGCGTGGCCGGCCAGGTCTGCGCGCCGGGAGCCGGCGCGAGTTGCTCGCGCTCGTCGACAAAATGTTTCGTGTAGACGATGCGCCATGGCGGGTCCAACGCCAGGTACTCGGCCTTCACGTGCATCGTGCCGTGGTGGCCCTCAATGTCGAACAGGGTGCTCTTGCCCACTGCGATCTCGGAACGGAAAAATCGCATCTGGGTTCCCGGCGGCGGGAGCCACTTCGCCAGGTGCTTTGGGTCGGCCCACATCGCGAAGACGCGTGCGATCGGGGCGTCCAGCGTGCGGTTGATGACAAAACGCCGCCGCCCTGTCGCGACCTCTTCGAGATGCTCGGCAAGCCGATCCCAGGTCGCGTTGCCGCCGGCTTGCTTGATGTGCTTGGCGATCTCGGCGGCGGCCTCGGGTGACGGTAGCGTGAAGACCAGCTCCATCGTCGTCTGGCCGTTCGCTTCGGTGAATGTGACGGTGACGTGGAAGAGTGCGGGGCGATCGTCGGTGGCTCCGTGGTCGTAGACGAGCTTCTTGTACGGCTCGACGACGTGGTACGTCGCAATGTTGGGGTAGTCCACCCCGTCCGGGCCGTGCATCGTGTAGCGCCAGGAGCCTGCGGCGCGCAAGTCCTTGCTGTGGGTGCTCAGCGTGAAGCCGCGCGGGCCCCACCACTTCGCGACCTGCTCAGGCAGGGTCCACGCATCCCACACCGCGCGCACCGGCGCGTCGTAGACACGGGTGAGTCGGATCTCGTTCGAGCTGTTTTTTGCGGCCACTTCGTTCTCCTGGTGTCTTGGACTTGGGTTTCGAGCGCGGCGTCGTTGCGGGCGTTTTCGAGGTGGAGTTTGATGTGACGCCTTTCAGGTACGAATCGAGGCGGTCCAGCCGCTCCTCCCACAGGGCATGGTACTGATCGATCCACTGGGCTGCTGGTTCGCGCTGGTGCCGTTGTCCAGGCCGGACTGCGGTTGCGAATGGCCCTGGTGCGACCCTTGAAGAATCGGCAGGTTGTCGGTGCCCGTGCGCAGCATCTGCGCTTGCGGTTGCACCATGTTGGCGATCACCGTCACGCGCAACGGGTCGCCCAGGCTTTCGTCGTAGGCGGTGCCGTAGATCACATGCGCGTCGTCGGCGGCAAAGCGGCGGATGGTGGCCGGCGTCAACTATCTTGGCCGCTCGGCGAAAACTATCCTGGCCGGTTGAGGCGGGGAAGTTTGTTGACGCGTAGCGTGTGTTGACTGGGTCTTTCTTGGTCTCCTTCTCAACGGCTGTTTGGCAAGCGAAGCGCGTCAGGCCGTAGGCATCGGGCGGGGAGCGGTGGTCAAGTCGCGTACCCCGCAGGGACTGCCCACATCACCGGCGTGGTGCTTGACGTGAGCGCTGGCCTGCACATCCGCTGCCCCGGTGCGCGGGCCAAGTGATGGCCGGGTGATGCTGCGGTCGTGGCGCCGAGGCGGCATCATCGCGCTGCCATGAACCTGCACCGCCTCGACCTTGTCTCGCTGTCCCTGTTCAGCCTCGTCGTGCGCACCGGCAGCATCAGCCGCGGCGCAGAGCTGGCGCATCTGGCC
>JANOLY010000629.1:0-1823 GCA_031420055.1 Burkholderiales bacterium
CTGTTTGCCTTCGTCAACAACCAGTTGCTGCCCTGGCTTCGCAACTTGCGTGACCTGCCGAGCGCGACGCCCAAACAAAAGGTGATAAGCGAAATCCTGTCGGCCATTGAACGCGTGCGCATCGACACCGAAAGCAATTTCGCCGACGTGCTGGACAAGGTGCACGCGCTGCGTCTGGCCGGCACTGACACGCAGCACCAGTTCATGCTGTCGCAGGTGTACGAGGGCCTGCTGCTGAAGATGGGCGAGAAGAACTCCGACGGCGGGCAGTTCTACACCCCGCGCGAGTTGATCCGGGCGATGGTGCGCATCGTCGATCCGCGCATCGGCCAGACGGTGTGCGACCCCTGCTGCGGCACGGGCGGCTTTCTTGCCGAATCGGCCGAGCACATGCGGCGCAACGGCGGTGAGCTGAGCACGGAGATGCTGAGCGCGCTCAAGCATCGAAGCTTCTATGGCCGCGAGAAGGACGATCTGGCCTACCCGATCGCGCTTGCCAACCTGATGCTGCATGGCGTGGACGAACCGCACCTCTGGCACGGCAATACGCTCTCGGGCCAGGCGATTTATGACGGCCTGTACGAGGGCGCGCCGGAACGCTTTCATGTTGTCCTGACAAACCCGCCGTTCGGAGGCAAGGAAGGCAAGGAAGCGCAGAGCCGGTTCCCGTTCAAGACGCGCGCGACCCAGGTATTGTTCGTGCAGCACTTGATGCAAATCCTCGAGCCCGGTGGGCGCTGTGGTGTCGTGCTCGACGAAGGCTTCCTCTACCGCACCAACGAAGAGGCATTCGTGCGCACCAAGCGCAAGCTGCTCGACGAGAACGACCTGTGGTGCATCGTCAGCATGCCGGGCGGCGCCTTCACGGGTGCCGGCGCGGGCGTGAAGACCAATCTCATTTTCTTCAACCGCGGTCGCCGCACCGAGCGCATCTGGTACTACGACCTCTCGCACATCAAGGTCGGCAAGAAGACGCCGCTTACCTTGCAGCACTTTGAGCCGGTATTCGAGTTGCTGGATCAGCGCGGCACTGAACAGGCGGAAACCGCATACAGCTGGACGATGGATTTCGCGGCGCGCCGGCAACGGGCAGCCGACGAGGCTGCACCCCATCGCCGCGAAGCAGAGCGGCAGCGCGAACGTGCCGCCGGCCTGCGCGACGAGGCCAAGGCACTGCGCAAGGCGGATCAGGCCGAGCAGGCCGACGGCAAGCTGACAGACGCTGCGGATGCCGAGCGTTCGGTGCGGGAAGCGCTGGCCAAGGCGCAGGGCATCGACGACGCTGTCTACGACCTCAAGGCGGTGAATCCGCGGGAGAAGAAGGTCGTGGATCAGCGAACGCCGGCACAGTTGCTGGAAGCGATTGCGTTGAAGGGGCGCGAGGTCGATGCGGCGCTGGAGCAACTGCGGTTGTTGGTTTGCACGCGCTGAAGTCGCGCCGCGCGCCATGGCGTTGATGCAGCGCGAAGGCATGAACGCGACGGTCAGCTCGATCCACATCAACGGCTGGTACGGCGAGCACACCAAGCTGTCGGGCGCGCGCTGGATGCTGCAGCGGCTTTACGGGCGCGAGCTCGACGCTGAACTCGAGCGCTGGGTCTACGTCGGTGACTCGACCAACGACCAGGTCATGTTCGGCCGTTTCCCGCTGTCCGTCGGCGTGGCCAACCTGCGCCACTTCGCCGACCAGTTACACACCTGGCCGTCCTACCTCACCAAGGGCGAGCGCGGCGCGGGGTTCGCCGAGATCGCCGCGCGGTTGCTGGAAGTGCGCAGCTAGGCCACTTCGTGATGGGCCATCAACTCGAGTGCACGCACCAGCG
>JANOLY010000630.1:0-2087 GCA_031420055.1 Burkholderiales bacterium
CCCGGGCGGCCGGCAGGGCCAATGTGCCCCACAGCGGCAATACAAGCAGGTTTCTCCGGTTCATCATGGCGTTAGCTCCGTAGAGGGATCATTGGGTTCAAGGTCAGCGACAGCACGGCGCTGGCGCGCAATGGCCAGCACCATCAGGGCCAGCCCGAGTACAGCCGCGGCATAAAACATGAGGACATCGCGCAGCTCGGGGTATGAAAACGGCAGCGCAGCCAGATTGGCGTGCTGGTACAGCCATTGATTGCGCAGCAGGTCGTTGCCGCTGGCCACCGCCAGGTGGGTGAGCGGGCTGGCGGCGATGAGCGCGTCGATGAGCCATTCGTGGCGGCCCGACACCACTTCAGCCAGCGGCCCAGCCCACAGCGGCAGCGCACCCAGCAGCGCCAGCGCCCACGCCACGTTGCTGCCGGCACTCTCGCGCGCGGCGTCGGCGTCGGCGCCCCGGGCGCGCATGCGCAATTCAAGCGCTGCAGCCAAAGTGTGGGCAACAACCAGCATCAAGCACAGCAGCGCGCAACTGCTGAAGACTTTGTTCCAAGTCTGCAAGGGCTGCCCGGCCAGCTGCAGCGTCACCGCCGCCAGCACGGCCACGCCCACAGACCAGGCAAGCACCCGCCGCGCCGTGCCCCGGAGGCTGTGTGCCGCGCCGGGCCAGAACAACAACGACAGCAGCGCCAGCACGGCGGTCACCGCCAGCCGCTGCGCCGAGGGTTGCAGCGCCTCGGCGCCTGCGCCGACGGCGCCCATGGCAGCCAGCAACAGCAGCAGGGCCAACGCCAGCAGGGCGCAGCGCGCGGCCATCACTTCCTGGGCGGCGCCGGTTCGACGACGAATTGGATGGCCGAGCCTTCGGGCGGCAGACCGTCGTTGCCGCGTACCGAGCCGTAGCTTCCCTCGCTGATGCCCGAATGGGCTTCAAAGATGCCTGTGCGGTCCTTCTTGACGAAGCTGGCCAGCGTGCCTGTCACGTCGGCGGCGAGCTGGCTGCCGTCGATGGACGTGAACGAGCCGATGTAGGCCCAGTCCACCGCAGGCGCATCGGCGCCCGACAGGGCCTGCGCGGCGGTGATCTGGTGCGACCGGCCATGGACGTCCGTCCAGGCCACCGAGAGCAGGACCGGCGGTCCAGGCTGGCTCAGCTGCCGCGACGAGGGCACCTTGGGGTCGCGCTCAAGCCCGATGAGGATGCAGGCCAGGTTCAGTTCGGACCCGCTGGTGTCCAGCACCACCAGCGTCTCGTAGGCCTTGCGCCCGGTGGGCGTGGTGGCCAAGTACTCCAGCGGCTTGTCCAGCGCCTGGATCCGGCCCGGCACGGTGAAGCGGCGCGCCCGCTTGTCAACCACGATGCGGCCGAGCTGAAAACGATCGCCGCCCAGCGGCTTGATGTCACCGATGAGGGGCGCTGCCGCGGCCGCGGCGTCTGGCGCGGCGGCCTGCCCACGTGCCGCGCCGGCAGCTGCAGCACCACCGAGTGCCGCCAGGAGCTCCCGCCGCCGCATCACGCTTTCACGCCCATCACCACGCGGTGTGGCATCGGCGGCGGCAATGCACTGGTGGTCAACGCCACAAAGCCGGCGGCGGCCATCCAGCCCTGCACGTCGGCATCGGCATGCACACCGCCGTCGGCGGCGGTGAGCATCATGTTCAACCCGAACAGCGCCGCGAATGCCGGCTGCGTGCCGCCGGCGTCGGTGAAGACATCGCTGACGATGAGCAGGCCGCCGCGGTCGAGGCAAGCGGCGGCGCGGTGGATCAAGCCCTGGCAGGTGGCTGCGGTTTCGCGGTGGAACATACCCGACATCAGCACCACGTCCTTGCCGTTGCCGAAGTCGGCGCTGTGGTAGTCGCCGTCGCGCAAAGTCACCCGGTCAGACGCGTCGGCGGCGGCCACCAGCTCGCGCGCCACGGCGGCCACGCCCGGCAGCTCGAGCACCTCGGCCTTGAGGCCGGGAAAGCGCGCGGTGAGCATCACCGAATAGGTGCCGGGACCGCCGCCCACGTCAAGCAATGACCGCCGGCCGCTCAGGTCCAGCAGCGGCACCAGCGCGCGCGCGATGCCCAGCGCGCGCTCGTGCATG
>JANOLY010000631.1:0-1513 GCA_031420055.1 Burkholderiales bacterium
CCCGGGTTGATGCGCTCGGGGCTGTAGCCGACAAAGAAGTCTTCCTTCCACTTCAGGCCCGACTCGCGTTCGAGCACCGGGATGCAGACCTCCTCGGTGGCGCCCGGGTAGACGGTGGACTCGTAGATCACCGTCACGCCCTTCTTCATGTGCCGGCCGACGCTGGTGGACGAGCCGATGAGCGGGCGGAAGTCGGGGATGTGGGCGTTGTCCACCGGCGTGGGCACGGCCACGATGATCATGTCGGCCTCGGCCAGCAGCGCCGGGTCGTCGGTGTAGATGGCGTGGCGCGCCGCGGCAAGTTGCGCGTCGTCGAGTTCGCGCGACGGGTCCACGCCCCGCTGGCAGGACTCGACCTTGTTCTTGGCGATGTCGAAGCCGATGGTGCGCATCTGCTTGCCAAATTCGACGACCAGCGGCAGGCCGACGTAGCCCAACCCGATGACGGCGACAGTGTTCATTGAAGGGGTGCCCTAGCGATGGGTGGGGGTGGTGAGCGGTCGGGTCCCGTGGCTGCGCTGCTCAGCGGGCGGCGCGCACGGTCAACAGGCCCGCTTCGATAGCCGGCAGGTGCGTGCGTATGAAGCTGTCCAGGACCTGCACCGTGCCTTCGGCCTCTTCGCCCGCGGTGTAGAAGGTGACGGCGGCCGCGTCGTCGCCGCGCCCTGCCAGGCGGCCCAGCAGGCCCAGCGCCGTGGCCCAGTGGTCGCTGGTCGTGAAGCGGCCGTCCACCCAGTAGAGCTGTCGCACCTCGAGTCGGGCGCGGGCGGCCGCGCCCACGCCGCCGCTGAGCAAGGCAGCGGTGCGCAGGCCGACCCTGCGCTCGCCAACGGCCACAACCGTGTGGCCACTCTCGCGGCGACTCCAGTGGGTGGCGTCAGACCGCAGCAGCGCGTTTTCCGAGCTCACCAGCTTGTGGCCGTAGTGCTGTTGACGGTAATACGCGACATGCACGGTCACCGTGCGCGGGCCCACCGCGTAGCTTCGGCTGGCCACTGCAGCCGGGCCGACGAACGTGGGCTCGTAAGCCGGCACACCCGCCACGTCGCCTGGCAGCACCGTGGCCGTGCTGGGCAGGTCGGGCAGCGCCAGGACCGGGGCCGGGCCAGCGGGCGCGTGCTGCAGCTGACGCACTGCCAGCTGGGGCAGGGCAAGCAAGACCAGCGTCGCTGCGGCAGCAACCCAGGGATTCAAGGTGCCACCGGCGGTATGCCCGCCCGGCGCTGCGGGTGGCGCTGCGGGTGGCGCTGCGGGTGGCGCAGCGGCAGTGGCGCTGAAGTCGGCCGCAGGTTGCGCCCAGTGTGCACCGATCATGAACATCAGCAGGATGACGATGCCGAAGAACACCCAGCCGTAGATCAAGTGGTCGACTCCCACCGCGAGCTTGTTGTTCGACAGGTGGCCCAGCATCACGATCATGTAGGCGCGCAGCCAGTTGGCCAGCACCGGCAAGGCAATTGAAACCGCACAGAAGATCAAGCGCCGTTTCGTGGAGGTGTAGTTCAGGTAGGCG
>JANOLY010000632.1:0-16824 GCA_031420055.1 Burkholderiales bacterium
GTGTTCATGTACTCCACGGTGACGGCCACCAGGCGGTCCATCAAGCCGACGGCTTCGGCGCATTGCGCGGCGATGGCAATGTCGGCCGCCGTTTCCAGCACCGCAAAACCATCGGCCACGATGAGTGTGGCGGCGCTGCCATCGAACGTGACTTCGGCGGCGCGCGCACCGTCCTGCGTGGGGTAGCCGCGCACGGCGGCCGCGCTGCGCTCGACCAGGAACAGCCCGATGCCGGTGGTGTCGTCGTCAGCCCCGGCCCAGCGCGCGGGCACGATGAAGGCGTCGGCCTCGTCGCCAGCCGGCACCAGGCTCTTGGCGCCGCTGAGCAGCCAAGCCTCGCCTGACTGCGTGGCACGGGTGGTGACATGGTGCAGCCGGTAGCGCGCTGCGCGTTCCTGGTGCGCCAGCACCACCAGCGCCGAGGCATCGGCCACCCGGGGCAGCCAGGAGCCCTGCAACGCCTGCGACGCGGCGGCCAGCAGCGCGGGTGCTACCAGCGCAGCCGCCGCAAAGGGCGCATTGACGAGGCCGCGGCCCAGTTCTTCAGCCACCACCATGGCGTCAACAGCGCCCAGGCCCAGGCCACCGTGCGCCTCGGGCACCACCAGGCCGGCCAGGCCCAGTTCGGCCAGTTCGGTGTAGACCGCGCGCGTGGCGCCGCCGGCCTTGGCCAGCGCGTGCCGGCGCTCGAAGGGGAAGCCCTTGTCCACCCAGCGCCGCACGGCGTCGCGCAGCGATTCTTGGTCGTCGGTGAAGTCGAAATCCATGTCAGCTTCCCATGACTGTCTGAGCCACGATGTTGCGCTGAACCTCGTTGGACCCACCGTAGATCGTCGTCTTGCGCATGTTGAAGTAGGTCCCTGCCAGCGGCGCGCAATGCGCAGCGCCGACGTGGTCGCCTTGCCAGCCGGCCTCCATGGCCTCGTGCACGAAGGGCAGGGCGTACGGCCCGCCGGCCAGCATCATCAGTTCGCTGTAGCGCTGCTGGATCTCGCTGCCGCGAATCTTCAAGAGCCCCGCCACGTCCAGGCTTTGCTTGCCGCCGCTCTTGACACTGACGTCGGCCGACAGCACGCGCAGCACCATCATCTCGAGCGCCACGATGTCGACTTCCAGCAGCGCGATCTGGTCGCGAAAGCGCAGGTCGTCCCACAGGCCCTCGGCCTTGGCGATTCGTTTCAAGCGCTCGAGTTCGCGCTTGGCACGGTTCACGTCGGCGATGTTGGTGCGCTCGTGGGCCAGCAGGTGCTTGGCATAGGTCCAGCCCTTGTTCTCTTCGCCCACCAGGTTCTCTGGCGGCACCTCGACGTTGTCGAACCAGACCTCGTTGACCTCGGGCTCGCCGTCCAGCATCACGATGGGGCGCACGGTGACGCCCGGGCTCTTCATGTCGATGAGCAAGAAGCTGATGCCGGTTTGCGGCTTGCCTTCGTTGCTGGTGCGCACCAGGCAAAAGATCCATTCACCGTACTGGCCCAGCGTGGTCCAGGTTTTCTGGCCGTTGACGATGTACTTGTTGCCCACGCGCTCGGCCTTGCACTTCAATGAAGCCAGGTCGCTGCCCGCGCCGGGTTCACTGTAGCCCTGGCTCCACCACACGTCGCCGCTGGCAATGCCGGGCAGAAAGCGCTGCTGCTGCTCAGGCGAGCCAAAGGCCATGATCACGGGTGCGACCATCACCGGGCCAAAGGGCACGACGCGCGGCGCGCCGGCGAGGGCACATTCCTCTTCGAACAGGTGCTTTTGGATGGCAGTCCAGCCCGGTCCGCCGAACTGCTTGGGCCAACCCCAGCCCAGCCAGCCCTGCGCGCCCAGGATGCGCGCCCAGCGCTGCATATCGTCGCGCGACAAGCGCAGGGCGTTGTGCACCTTGTGGCTGATGTCGGCCGGCAGGCTGCGCGCCACCCACTGGCGGATGTCGCGGCGGAAGGCGGTTTCTTCGGCGGTGAAATTCAAGTCCATGGTCGGGGCGGCCTCGGCGGCCGGATGTCTGCCGCGGTTTTAGCACGATCGTTCGAAAACGCGCTGTCCCAGGCGGGACAAGGCGATCAGCGCTGCTCCAGGCGCATCACATCGTTCTCGCGCCGCATTTGGAAACGCGTCAGAAAGCTGTTGCCCAGCAGCACGTAGGGCATGGCCGCGGGCACGACCACGGCGGCCACGTTGCTGACCTCCACGTCACCCACTCGCACGCGGGTCAGCGTGACCATCTGCACCGCGACGCGGCCGTTGGCGGTTTCTGAAATGGCGGCGGTGGCGTTGCTCAGGTCCAGCCCCAGGCGCAAGGCTTCGTCACGCCCCAGCGCCAGCGTGGTGGCGCCGGTGTCGACCATGAAGCGCACGCTGCGCCCGTTGATGCTGCCGCCGGTGATGAAGTGCCCGCCCGGGCCGGCCGCGATCACGATCTCGCGCCCGCCGCCGGCCGGCGCTGCGCCGCCCAGCCGGCTGGGGCTGGCGCCCAGACGCAGGACGTACTGCGCGCCACCACGTTCGACCAGCGCGCTGTCGTCTTGCCAGCGGATGAAGCGCACGTCGGCGGCGCTTTGCCCCACGGCGAGCGTGCGCGGTTGGCCGTCCACCATGAGCAGCGCGCGCTCGCCGATGCGGCCTGCCAATGCCACGCCTTGCGCCGCCGCCTGGGCCATGGCCAGCGCCAAGGCCGCTGCCACGAGCAGGCCAGACGCGTTCAAGCCCGGGGCCTTCATGGCGTGCAAGTCAGGGCCTGAAGTTGTCGAACGACAAGGGCAGGTCGGGCAGCTCCTTGCGCAGCAAGGCCATGGCGGCTTGCAAGTCGTCGCGCTTGGTGCCGGTGACGCGAACCGCGTCACCCTGGATGGCGCCTTGCACCTTGAGCTTGCTGGACTTGATCAGACCCTGGATCTTCTTGGCCGATTCGGCGTCGATGCCGCTCTTCACGGCCACAGTCAGCTTGAGCCGGTCGCCACCCATCTTCTGGGGCTTCTCGGAAAAATCGAGGAATCGGATATCGACGCCGCGCTTGCTCAGCCGGCCCAGCAGCACATCGCGCACCTGGTCGAGCTGGAAGTCGCTGTCGCCCCACAGGATGAGTTCGCGCTCCTTGGCGCTCTTGTCGTTGAGGTCGATCTGCGCGCTGGAGCCCTTGAAGTCGAAGCGCGTGCCTATCTCTTTCGTGGCCTGGTCCACCGCGTTGCGCAGCTCCACCAGGTTGGGTTCTATGACCGTGTCAAAGCTGGGCATGTGCGCGTGGCCGGGTGCGTGAGGGAAACTGAATCAAAATTCTGCCATGCCCAACTCATCGACGACCCTGAATATTCAACGTCGCGCCAGCCTGCGTGAACACAACACTTTTGGCCTGCCGGCGTTGGCGGCGACCCTGGTGCGTGTGGCCAGCGACGCCGACGTGCGCCGCGTCGTCGACCACCCCGAGCTGGGCATCGCGCCCAAGTTCGTGCTGGGCGGCGGCAGCAACGTGGTGCTCACGCGCGACCTCACGGCGGTGGTGGTCAAAGTTGAGGTGATGGGGCGGCGGCTGGTGCGTGAGCAGCCCGACGCCTGGATCGTCGAGGCCGGCGCGGGTGAGAACTGGCACGACTTTGTGGCCTGGACGCTGGACCAAGGCTGGCCCGGGCTGGAGAACCTGGCGCTGATCCCGGGCCTGGTGGGGGCTTCGCCGGTGCAGAACATCGGGGCCTATGGGGTTGAGTTGAAAGATCGGTTCGATGCGCTGGATGCGGTCGACCTGGTGACGGGGCGCAGCGTCAGCCTGGGCGCTGAGGAATGCCGCTTCGGCTACCGCGACAGTGTGTTCAAGCACGACCTGGCCGGCAAGTCCGTCATCACGCGCGTGCGCTTTCGCTTGCCCAAGCCCTGGCAGCCGGTGCTGGGCTACCTGGACCTGGAGCGCAAGATGCACGAGAGCGGTAACACCGCGCCTGACGCCAGGACGGTGTTCGAATGGGTTTGCTCGATACGCCGCGCCAAGCTGCCCGACCCGGCGCTCGTCGGCAACGCCGGCAGCTTCTTCAAGAACCCGGTGGTCAGCCCCGAGCAGTGCCGCGACATCATCGGCCGCGACCCCGAGATCGTGCATTACGCGTTGGCCGACGGCAGCATCAAGCTGGCCGCGGGCTGGCTCATCGACGCCTGCGGCTGGAAGGGCAAGACGGTGGGCCGCGCCGGCGTGTACGAAAAGCAGGCCCTGGTGCTGGTGAACCGCGGCGGCGCCAGCGGCGCCGAGGTCGTGACCCTGGCGCGCGCCATCCAGGAGAGCGTCTACGGCCGCTTCGGCATCCGGCTGGAGCCCGAGCCCATCATCCTGTGAGCCCACCTGCCGTGGCTTGCAGCCCAGCGGCACGAATGGCCTCGCGGGTCACGGGCAGCAGGTCCTCGAACTTCTGCACCAGCCGGGCGATCTCGTGCGCGGGCAGATGGGCCGCACCTTCGTGCAGCGCCTCGGCCGTGGCCGCCAGCGCGGACAGCCCCAGGTTCAGCGCGGCGCCCTTGGCGGCATGGGCGTTGACGCGCAGCTCCAGCGGTTGCGCGTCACGGACTGCGGCGCGAAGGCGCTCGACGGTTTGCGGGCCCTGATGGAGATAGGCGTCGATCAAGCCCGCCAGGCGCTCGCGCGGCATGGCCTGCAGGGCCATGTGCAGCGCGGACTCGTCGATCACCGGGGAGCTGTCGGCCCCGTTGCCAGTGGGCAGGCCGGGTGCAGCCGGGCTGCTGTGACCGTCGCCCACCGCACTGCCGAACAGGCGGCGCAGCGAAGTGGCCAACTTCTGCGGGCTGACGGGTTTGGTCAGGAAGTCGTTCATGCCCGCGACCAGGCAGCGCTGGCGGGTCTGCTCCATGGCGTCGGCGGTCAGGGCGACGATGGGCACCGTGGCCGCCATGCGGTTGGGCAGGGCCCTGATAGCGCGCGTGGCGCCCAGACCGTCGAGCACGGGCATGTGCAGGTCCATCAACACCAGGTCGAAGGAATGTTGTTGCGCGGCCTGCACGGCTTCCTCGCCGTTGGCCGTGAAGTGCGCGTGGTGGCCCAGTTTGTCCAGCAAGGCCGCTATGTATTGGCGGTTGACGGGGTGGTCCTCGGCCACCAGCACACGCAGGCGCTGCGTGGCGGGGTGCGTGACCTTGGCGTCGGCCCCGGCAAGCGCATCCCTGGTGCTGGATTCGGCCCGTTGCAAGGGCAGGCTGAAGGTCAACACACTGCCTTCGCCGGGCCGGCTGCTGGCGGTGATCTCACCATGCATCAGCCGCGCCAGGCTGCGCGAAATCTCCAGTCTCAGGCCGGTGCCGGTATGCCGGCGTGCGCGAGCGCTGTCGTCGCGCACATGATGGCGCAGGATCGGGCTGTGCGTGGCCTGGTCTGTGCCCATGTCGGGGTCGTTGACGACAAACAGCAGCATCGCCGAACCGTGCTCGTCGGTGCCGCTGCGCACGGCCAGCACCACCGCGCCGCGGTCGCTGAACTTGATGGCGTTGCACAGCAGGTTGAACAAGATCTGCTTGATGCGCGTCATGTCGCCGACGATGCATTCGGGCACCCCGGGGTCGATCTCGAGGTGCAGGGCCAGCGACTTGCTGCTGGCCTGCGGTCGCATCAGCGCCTCGACATCGTGGAGCAAGCCGCGCAGATCCAGCGGCGCGGGGTTGACCGTCATGCGCCCGGTCTCCAGTTGCGACATGTCCAAGATGTCGTCCAGGATGGCCAGCAGCTGGTCGGCGGACTCGGTGGCGGTGCGCAGGTAGTCCATCTGCCGCGGCTCCAGACCGGTTTCGCGCAGGATGGAAAGCATGCCCATCAGGCCGTGGAAGGGCGTACGCACGTCGTGACTCAGGTTGGCCAGGAAGACACTCTTGGCCTCGCTGGCCTGTTCGGCCTCGCGGCGGGCGCGGTCGAGTTCCTGCGCCTGTCGTTCAAGCGCCCTGCGACGCTGGCGCAGCCGATGCAGGTGCCGCGTGGTGATCCAGGCAAAGGCCAGGGTCAGCACAGCCATGAAGACCGTCAGTGCCAGGCCCCACTGGTTCTGCCGCCGCACGGCCGCGGCACGTTGCTCGGTGCGCTGGGCGACGAGGTCGGTCGTGGTCAGTGCCAGCCTGTGCATCGGTTCGTCCAGGGCTTGCAAGGCGGACAGCAGGCCCGCCACGACGTCGTGGCTCAGTGCCTGTACGGGCTGGGGCCCCAGGGCGGCGTCTGCGCTGGCTGCGAACTGCTCCAGCTCCGTGCGCAGTTGGAGATAGCTCGGCGCCTGCCCCAGCAGGGACGGCACTGCGGCGGACTTCAAGGCCTCAGCCGTCACCTGCCATTGCGCAAACTGGCCGCGCATGCCATCGGCGTCGAGGGGCTGTCGCTCGTCCGGGCCGCGCCGCCACTGCTCGCGCAGTTGCAGGGTCTGCACGCGAATTTCGTAAACCGCCGCCAATGCCCGCTCGTCACTGCTCTGCATGGCGTGGCGCAGCACGGCGTACTGCCGGGCCTGTGCCAGCATCGCCACGACCAGGGCCAGGGCCAGGGCCGCGCCGATCAGGCTCAGCCCAGAGACACGCAGCCTCGGCAGGCGCTGGTCTGGCGGTCTGTCCTCGGTGTGGCCCATGCGGCCTAGCTTTCGGCCTGCATCATGTCGCCCAAGTTCAGTCCGGTCAGGCTCTTGGCGCTGCGGGCCAGCCAGTACATCAGGCCCATCATCATCAGCATGGAGGGCACGGCGATGACGGGGTAGCTCAGCAAGGTCAGGCGGCCCAGTTCCTGGTTGAAGGCCTCGCTGCCCGCCGGGCTGGTGACGATCCAGCGCGCCAGCACATAGTTGGCCACCGCAGAGAAGAAGAAGGTGCCGGCCAGCAGCATCGTGCCCTGGCGCAGGCGCTGTTCGAAGTGCACGGTGGTGCGTCGTTCGTGCAGCGCAGCCTGGATGCGGTCGATGTCGAACAGGTGGGCGTTGAACACCATCAGGCGGATGAGTGGCGAAGACGTCCACGTCGACCCCAGCACCACCAGGCCGATCAACCCGGGCACCGCGGCCTCCTTGACCGCCAGCCACTGGGCGTCGAGCTTGAGCAGGCCGATGCCTCCGGTGAGCAAGGTGCTGACCACGCCCAGCACTGACAGCCAGTTCAGCTTGCGTCGGCGCACACCGTCCCAGACACCCCAGCTGAGCGGGAAGGCCAGCGCCAGCAGCAAGGCGTTGAGGGTTCCCAGCCTATGCTCGCCACTCAAGTTCATGAGGATCACCGCCGGCACGATGATGGTGACGGCGATCTCGAGTAGCGGGTTGGGCTTGGCAGGGGCTTGCGCGGTGTTCATGAGCCAGACTGTGCCACGGGCCGGTGCCCGGCCATCGCGGCAGCGCCCGTGGCATGTGTGCTACTGCAACCTGAGCGCGCGAAGTTTGTCGAGCTTGGCACCGTACAGCGCCTGGCTTTCGCGCGTGGTGCTGTTCTCCAGCGCCAGTCTCAGATGGCGGGAGGCCAGCGTGATGTCGCCCATGCGTGCGTACGTCACCCCGAGCAAGAAGTGCACTTCGTGCTGATGCGGCTGCAGCCGCAACTCCTGCGACAGCAGCCGGCGCGCCGCGGCCGCGTCGCCCTTGTCCAGGGCCTGGCGGGCCTGGTCGTAGTAGTGGAAGGGCGGCACCGGTTGCACACGCGCCAGGCGTTGCGCAACTTCACGCGATTCCGCGGGCCGGCCGGCGCGCTCGAGCAGGCGCACCAGATTGGACAGGGCGCTGGTGTTCAGTGGTTCTTGAACCAGCACGTGGCGCAAGGCAGCCTCGGCCTGAGGCAGCAGGCCCAGCCGCGAATACACCACCGCCAGCGTGTTCACGCCGGCCAAGAATCCCGCGTCTTGCCGCAGCGCCTCGCGCGCCCACCAGTAACCGTCGTTGGCGCGGCCTTCGGACAGCGCCTCGGCGGCGCGGTTGTTCATGAACATCGCGGCGATGGTGGCTTGCTCGATGGGCCGGGTGCGCTGGCGGCTGAGGTCAACCGAAGGAAGAAAGTCCACGGTCAGCGCGCTGGGGCCGCTGTCACCGAACAGGCTGGCCGCCGCCGGCCGCGCCGACTTGCTCAGCACCAGATTGACATGCCCACTGACGAGAAAGAGGTCGCCGATGCGGCTGTAGGCGTCGTCGGCGAGCACGCTCTGAAACGTCACCGGCAGACCCATGTGGCGGGCGAACGCGGCCGTCATGATCACCAGCGAGAGGCAATTGCCGGCGCGGTCTTCGAAGGCTTCGGACGCGCTGCGTGTGGCACCGGCGTCGTAGCTCAAGCGCAGCTTGCCGCGGTGGTACAGCGCGTCGACCAGTTCGCGGCGCGGTTCACGCAGGTGGGTGGTGTGCGCCAGCTCGCTGTTGGCGTACTGGATCATGGCCGGGCTCATGGCAAAGATCTGCCCGGCATCGATGAGTTGGGTCGTTGGCGCGACCAGGGTGTCGTGGAGCAGACCCGACACCGGGGGCGGCGCCGGTGGGCTGGCGCAGGCCCCAAGCCAGGCCCAGATCAAGAGGATGGCAACACGCTGCATGGTGGACCTCGCTGCGAGTGTGGCCCCTGTGGGGCGGGCCGCTGGCGAACATCCTACGCCGGAGCCGGCGTGTACGCGGTGACGGCCCGGTTGTCAGGCCAGCGGTAGCCGCAGCTTGGTCCGCAGCCGGCCCGCCAGCCGACGCAGTGCGCTGTGCTGCGACGCTTCGGCCAATGCCAGGGTCTGCTGCGCGTAGGCCGGCTCGGTTTGCAGCCGCTCGACATGCACCCGCAGGCCCTCGCCGGCCATCAACCACTTCAGCTCGATGATTTCCACCAGGGCCACAGGATCGGGCTCGACGAGGGTGTTGGGTTTGAAGGGCTGGATCTGCGTCACGGTGCAAGCCTAACGGTCGTCACCCGCTCCAGGCTGACAGCGTACTGGAGAGATTCCCCCAGAATCCAGGCCCTGCCCCGTGTTCGATTGCTTCGTTTGCCTCTGCCATGACGCCCGCTCCCCCCTTGACCGCCCTGGCGGCGCTGCCGACGCAAATGTGCGACGCCGGGTGGGCCGTGCTCGACGCCGCCTCCCTGGCCAGGCTGTGCGAAGGCGCACCCGGCCTGCCCACCGCCTGGGCCGGCCACTGGGCCGACCTGCCACCCGACCCGCACCTGCGCGATGGCGGCCGCTACCGCAGGCGCCGGCACGCCTGCTTTGTGGTCGAGGCCGGCCATGTCCAGCCCGTGGCGCACCGCGCGCACTGGCAGCCGCTGGAATACAACGCGCTGCATGGCGGTTATGAACGCTGGTTCGAGCCGCTGTCGCCGGGCCTGTCGGCCGACGCGCGCTGGACCGGCCTGCTGCGCGGGCTGGCCGGCGTGGCCGACCTGGTGCACGCGCAGCCGCGCTGGTTCGTCGAAGCGCACGCCTTTCGTATCGACACCGAGGGCGGCATCGGCCGGCCCACGCCCGAGGGCGCGCACCGCGACGGCGTCGACCTGGTGGTGGTGATGCTGATGGCGCGGCACAACATCAAGGGCGGCGAAACCCGCGTGTTTGATGCGTTCGGCCCGCAGGGGCTGCGCTTCACTCTCAGCGAGCCCGGCAGTGTCTTGCTGCTGGACGACGAACGCATGATCCACGAGAGCACCCCCATCCAGCCGCTGGACCCTGCCGCGCCGGCCTGGCGCGACACGTTGGTGCTGACCTTTCGCCGCGACGGCTTCCAGGGCCCCGCGGCGGCCCGCACGCCTTGAATTGCAGTACCGCCGATCTGCCCAACCCCACCATGAATCCACTCGCCATCAGCCTTGCCGACATCCAGGACGCCGCAGTGCGGTTGCACGGTGTGGCCCACCTGACGCCGGTGCTGCAGTCGCGCACGGTGGACGAACGCACCGGTGCGCGGGTGTTCTTCAAGTGCGAGAACTTCCAGCGCATGGGCGCCTTCAAGTTCCGCGGCGCGTACAACGCGCAGGCCCGCTTCACGCCAGCGCAGCGGCAGGCCGGTGTCATCGCTTTCTCGTCGGGCAACCACGCCCAAGCGGTGGCCTTGTCGGCGCGCTTGCTGGGCATGCCCTCGGTGATCGTGATGCCGCAGGACTCGCCCGCCGCCAAGCTGGCCGCCACACGCGAGTACCAGCACGGCCAGCGCGCCAGCGAGGTGCTGCTGTACGACCGCTACACCCAGGACCGCGAGGCCATAGGCCGGCAGATCGCGCAAGAGCGTGGCATGACCCTGATCCCGCCCTACGACCACGCCGACGTGATGGCCGGGCAGGGCACGGCAGCACTTGAATTGCTGCAGCAGACGGCCGATGGCGGGCCGCTGGACCTGCTGCTGGTGTGCGTGGGCGGCGGCGGTTTGATCTCGGGCTGCGCCGTGGCGGCCCAGGCCTTGTGCCCGGGGATCGAGATTCGCGGGATCGAACCCGAGGCCGGCAACGACACCCAGCAAAGCCTGGCCCTGGGCCGGGTGGTGCATATCGAGACGCCCGTGACCATCGCCGACGGCGCGCAGACCCAGCACAGCGGCGCGCTCACTTTCCCCGTCATCCAGGCGTTGGTGGCGGGCATAGACACGGTCAGCGACGCGCAACTGGTGTCCACCATGCGCCTCTTTGCCGAGCGCATGAAGATGGTGGTTGAGCCCACCGGCTGCCTGGCCGCAGCGGCGTTGCTCGAAGGCGTGGTGGCGGCGCGCGGCAAGCGCGTGGGCGTCATCGTCAGCGGTGGCAATGTCGACCTGGCGCGCTACGCCAGCCTGCTGGCCCCGCACTGAGCACCTGTACCGCGGCCGCGCCGCACATCACCGAGACCCGCCATGACAGACACCAAGCCCACGACGCCCGACACTGACGCCACCAAGCGCTTGCGCGAGCATGTCGACAAGCTGCTGGCCCGCGCACCGGCCAAGAGCACCGGCGCGGTTGACCTGGCCGGGCGGCGCTTCGACTACACGGTGCACGCCGCCTTTGTGCCCGTGGCGGCGTTGGGCCTGGACGGCGCCAGCAGCGAACCCGAAGCGGCCGTGTTCACCACGGCCTATCTGCTCGATGGCGCTGACGCCGCCAGCCGGCCGGTGTGTTTTGCCTTCAACGGCGGGCCGGGCTCGGCCTCGATCTGGCTGCACCTGGGGGCCCTGGGCCCCAAGCGCATCGTCGTGCCCGACGATGGCAGCATGCCCGCCGCGCCCTATGCCGTGGCCGACAACCCGCACAGCTGGTTCGAGCACTTCGACCTGGTCTTCATCGACCCGCCGCACACCGGCTGGTCCGCCACCGCCAGCGTTGACGCGCGCAAGAAGATGTTGTCGGTGGACGGTGATGTCGAGGCCCTGGCCGAGGTGATGCGGCTTTGGCTCACGCGCCACAAGCGCTGGGGCTCGCCGCTGTACCTGGCCGGCGAAAGCTACGGCACCACGCGCGGTGCGGCGCTGGCCGACAAGCTGCAAAGCATCGGCGCAGCACTCAGCGGCTTGATCCTGGTGTCTTGCGCCATGGACCTGCAGACGCTGGTGTTCGCGCCCGCCAACGACCTGCCGTTCGCGCTGTTCTTGCCCGGCTTTGCCAACGTGGCGCAGTTCCACGGCCTGCTGGCCGGGCGGCTGGGAAAGTCATCTGAAGCAGCGCGCGCCGCGGCCGAAGAATTTGTGCAGGACGATTACGTGGCCGCGCTGCATGCCGGCGCGCGCTTGTCCGTCACGCAGCGCGCGCGCATCGCCCGCCGGCTGAGCGAGTTGACGGGGCTGCCGCGCGCGCTGATCGAAGAAAAGAACCTGCGCATCAGCGACCAGACCTTCTTCTTCGAGGCGCTGCGCCCGCGCGGGCGCATGGTGGGCCGGCTGGACGCCCGCGCCACCGGCCCCATGGCCGCCAGCCGCAGCCGCGATTGGGAGTTCGACCCCGGCATCGAAGCCATCGCCGCGCCCTACGCCACGGCCGCCATGGCCTACTTCGGCGAGCAACTGGGCCTGGACATGGAGCAGCGCTACCAGGTGCTGGCCAGCGAGGTCAACAGCGGCTGGAACTGGAGCCGCGGCAAGGAGCAAGGCAACAGTTACGCCTGCACCAGCCCGGACCTGGCACGCGCGCTGCGGCGCAACCCGCAGCTCAAGGTGCTGGCGGCCAGCGGCCGCTACGACCTGGGCACGCCCTACAGCGCCAGCGACTGGTCACTGGCGCAGCTGGACGTGCCAGCCGACGTCCTGGCCCGAGTGACCCACCGCTACTACGACGCCGGCCACATGATGTACACGCGGCAGGCCGATTTGCTGCAGCTCAAGGTCGACCTGGCGGCGTGGCTGCAGGATTGAGCGCATGCACATCGGCATCCTCACCGGGGGCGGCGACTGCCCGGGCCTGAACGCGGTCATCCGAGCCGTCACCCTGGCCTTGCGTCGTGAGTGCAACGCCCGCGTGACCGGCATCGAACGCGGCTTCCTGGGCCTGCTGACGGAGCGCACGCGGCCGCTGGACGAAGACTCTGTTGACGGCATCCTGGCCCAGGGCGGCACCATACTCGGCACGCACAACGCCTGCGACCCTTTCCGCTACTTCGGCGCGGGTGGGGCGGACGTGTCGGCCCAGGCGCTGGACTTCGCCCGCTCGATCGGTCTGGACGGCGTGGTGGCCATCGGCGGCGACGGCACCATGGCCATCGCGCACCGCTTCCACAATATCGGCCTGCCCATGGTGGGCGTGCCCAAGACCATCGACAACGACCTGTTCCACACCGAACGCACCTTCGGTTTCGACAGCGCCGTGGCCGTGGTGGCCGAGGCGCTGGACCGCTTGGCGACCACGGCACGCAGCCACGGCCGCGTCATGATCGTCGAGACCATGGGCCGCTACGCCGGCTGGATCGCCCTGGAAGGCGGGCTGGCCGGGGGCGCCAACGCCATCCTCATCCCCGAACTCCCGTTCCAGATCGACCGCGTGGCTGCGCTGTGCCGCCAGCGCGAGGCGCAGGGCGGTGCCACGCTGATCTGCGTGGCCGAAGGTGCGCGCGCCCAGGGCGGCGACATGACCGTGCGAGCCGTGCTGCCCGACAGCCCCGACCCACTGCGGCTGGGCGGCGTGGCGCAGTGGCTGGCGCAGCAGCTGCAGCCGCTGGTGGCCAGCGAGGTGCGCAGCATCGCCCTGGGCCACACCCAGCGTGGCGGCACGCCGACGGCCTTTGACCGCGTCCTGGCCACGCGCTTTGGCTACCACGCCGCGCAGCTGGTGGCGGCCAGGCGCTTCGGTGTCATGGTGGCGCTGCAGTCCGACGCCTGTACCCAGGTGGCGCTGGCCGCGGTGGCGGGCAAGAACCGCCTGGTGCCTGCCGACAGCGGCTTGCTGCGTGCCGCCCGCGGCACGGGCGTGATGCTGGGCGACTGAGCGGCCCGCCCGGCGCCCGGCGCCTGGCAGGCCCTGGACGTCACGCGTCGCGCACGTCAGCCACCGGCTGCGTACCGAAATCGCTGCGCGCCAGGTAGGCCAGCACCTTGGTGGCGGCCTGGGCGGGTGAATCCAGCTGGCCCGCGGCCTGCAGCGCCACGAAGCGCTCGCGTTCCGGAAAGAGCGCCGGGTCGGCGTTGCGCAGTTGCACCTGCATGTCGGTGTCGATGACCCCTGGTGCCAGCGACACGACCTTGGCGCCGTGGGCCTGCGCTGCTTCTTCCAGCGCCAGCGTGCGGGCCAGGTGGTCCAGGCCGGCCTTGGTGGCGCAGTAGGTGGCCGCGCCCGCCATGGCGAACCGCCCCAGGCCGGACGAGATGAAGAGCACGCGGCGCGGCACCGTCCAGCCGGCGGTGGCGCGCAAGAAGGCCGCGCTCAGCAGCAGCGGCGCTTCCAGGCCGACACGCAGGGCTTGGGACAAGTCGGGGTCGGGCGTGTTCGACAGGGGCCCGGGGGGCGAGACCACGGCGGCGTTGTTGATCAAGGTCACCGACACCGGCGAGCGCGCGGCCTGGGCGTGCAGCCAGGCCTGCAGCCGCGCCGCCACGGGGCCGGGCTCGGCCAGGTCCATGGGCCACTGCTCCAGGTCGGCGCCTTGCACCACCCGAAGATCGGCCGTGTGGCGTGAAATCGTCAGCAGCCGATGGCCTTGCTTGAGCAGTTGCTCGGCCATGGCCGCGCCCAGGCCACGGGAGGCGCCGGTCAGGATCGTGAGGTGCATGTTCATCCGAAAATCATACGCTGCGGCCCCACAGGCCCACATGCAGGCACGTCTGCAGGCGCGCCGGGTGCGCCACGGCGGTCAAAACGGCGCTGCGCTGGTGAAGTGGCAGTCGCTGCCGTTCACGGGGTGCGTGAAGCGCAGTTCGTAGGCGTGCAGCAGCAGCCGCGTGGCGGGCGTGGCGTCGCTGCCGTAGAGCGCGTCGCCGACGATGGTGTGGCCCAGGGACATCAGGTGCACGCGCAACTGGTGGGTGCGTCCGGTGACGGGTTCCAGCCGCAAGCGCGTGCGCTGCCCGGCGGCGTCGCGGTCCAGCACCTGCCAGCGCGTCAGCGAGGGCTTGCCGGCGTCGAAGTCCACTTTCTGACGCGGCCGCCGCGGCCAGTCGGCGGCCAGCGGTGTGTCTATGCAGCCTGTGTCGTTGTGGACCAGGCCGTGAACCACCGCCTCGTAGCGCTTGTGCACGGTGCGCTGCTCGAAACTGCGGCTCAAGGCGCGCTGCATGTCGGGCCCGCGGGCCAGCAGCATCAGGCCCGAGGTGGCCATGTCCAGCCGGTGCACGGCGCAGGCTTCGGGGTGCGCTTGCTGCACGCGCGTGACCAGGTTGTCAGCCCCGGTCAGGCCGCGGCCCGGCACGGCCAGCAGACCGGCGGGTTTGCCCACGACCAGGAGCGCGTCGTCGATGTACAGCAAGCAAAAACCGGGGTCCATGGAGGCCGAGCATATCGGGGGCGATAACGCGTCGGGTGCAACCATCTTCAAATGATCGACTGGTCTACCTGCGCTGCCGTTGAACGGCACCCCGGCCGTGTGAGTGGTGCATGGGTGTTCGCGGGTACACGCGTACCGATCTCTGCCCTCTTCGAGAACCTCGAAGACGACGCATCCCTACACGAGTTCGTCGAGTGGTTTCCAGGCGTCACTGCCGAGCAAACCCGAGCCGTACTCGAACATGCGGCCAGAAGTGCCCTTGAAGCCGCCTGAGTGCAAGTTCTCTTCGACCAGGGCACGCCGGCGCCGCTTCGAAGGGCGCCCTCTGCTCACACGGTCGAGACGGCAAGTGAGCGCGGATGGTCGGAACTTCAGAACGGCGACCTGATCACTGCTGCCGAAGCGGCGGGATTTGAAGTCTTCGTGACCACAGATCGAAGTCTCAAGTACCAACAGAACCTTGCAGGCCGACATTTGGCCATCGTGGTGTTGCTCACCACAAGTTGGCCGCGCATTCGGCAGGCGCTGCCCGTGGTCGTGCAAGCCATAGACGCCGCCACCGCGGGCACGTACTCTGAAGTCAGCGTACCGCGTGCTGTTTGATCATCCGCTCGGGCGGAGCGCCGCGCGGGACGCCGAGATGGTTGCGATGGCACGCGACGGCCTGCAAGGACTTGGCGACGGCCGCGCCACCGAGTCCTTGCTGGCAGTGCGCAAGTTGCCGCAACCGGCCTGCCTCCGGACCCATGCTGTTGCCCCGGCCGCGCAAAGTTCAACGGCAATCAGATCGCCATGAAGCCGCCGCTCGTCGGTGCCGGCACCTGCGACCCAAACCGGTCGATCTGCGTTCGCGTTTGCCGGCCCTACACAGGGACTTGTCACGATACCGACATGGACCCGTCCGATAGTTCGATGATGGTAGAAGCGTAGATCAGCAGGTTCATCCTCGTACCGCAACTGGACTCCCATGAGAGTAGGCATCAACGGAATGGGTCGCATCGGCCGTCTTGCACTGCGCGCTGCGATGGGCGCCGCCGAACGGCCTGCAGACGATCCACGCGCTGGCAACCGGTTGGAGGTCGTGCACCTCAACGAACTCAAGGGCGGTGCAGCAGCCACCGCCCACCTGCTTGCCTTCGACAGCGTGCAGGGCCGTTGGCGCGCCGACATCGCTGCAGAGAGCGACAGCGTCATCCGCATCGGTGACCGCAAGTTGGCCTTCACCGCCCATGCCGCTTCGGCTGAAATCCCCTGGGGCGACCTTGGAGTCGATCTGGTCCTCGAGTGCACAGGCAAGTTCCTGACGCCGGAAGCCCTCCAGGGCCATTTCGACCGTGGCGCGAAGCGCGTCATCGTCGCTGCGCCAGTGAAGGTCGGCAATGTGTTGAACATCGTCGTGGGCATCAATCACCATCTGTACGACCCGGCGCAGCACCGCATCGTCACTGCTGCGTCCTGCACCACCAACTGCCTGGCCCCCGTCGTGAAGGTCGTGCACGAGGCCATCGGCATCCGCCACGGCCAGATCACCACCATCCACGACCCGACCAACACCAACCTGATGGTCGATGCACCGCACAAGGATTTGCGCCGCGCGCGCAGTGCAATGCTCAGCCTGGCACCGACCACGACCGGCAGTGCCACCGCCATTGCGCTGATCTACCCCGAGCTCAAAGGCAAGCTCAACGGCCACGCAGTGCGCGCGCCGGTGCTGAACGCTTCGCTCACCGACTGCGTGTTCGAACTGAAGCGCGAAACCACCGCCGAGGAAGTGAACGGCCTGTTTGCCGACGCGGCAATGGGCCCGCTGGCCGGCATCCTGGGCTATGAGGAGCGGCCACTTGTCAGCGCCGACTACGCCCGCGACACCCGCTCCTCGATCATCGACGCGCTGTCCACCATGGTCACCGACAGCACGATGCTCAAGGTCTACGCCTGGTACGACAACGAGATGGGCTACGCCTGCCGCATGGTGGACCTGGCCTGCCACATGGACAGCCTCGGCT
>JANOLY010000633.1:0-11785 GCA_031420055.1 Burkholderiales bacterium
TGCCCGACGTGTATGTGCCTTGCGACGTGTGCAAAGGCATGCGCTACAACCGCGAAACGCTTGAGGTCCAGTACAAAGGCAAAAACATCGCGCAAATTTTGGACTTGACGGTCGAGGCCGCCGCTGAGTTCTTCAAAGCCGTACCCACCATTGCCCGCAAGCTACACACCCTGCTTGATGTGGGCCTGAGCTACATCAAGCTCGGCCAGGCTGCGACCACGCTGTCAGGCGGCGAAGCGCAGCGCGTCAAGCTGGCGCTGGAGCTTTCAAAGCGCGACACCGGCCGCACCCTGTACATCCTGGACGAGCCCACCACCGGCCTGCACTTTCACGACATCGGCCTGCTGCTCAAGGTGCTGCACCAGCTGCGCGACGCGGGCAACACCATCGTCGTCATCGAGCACAACCTGGACGTCATCAAGACGGCAGACTGGGTCATCGACATGGGCCCTGAGGGCGGCGCCGGCGGCGGGCGCGTGCTGGTGGCGGGCACGCCCGAAGACGTTGCCGACTTTGCCGGCAGCCACACCGGGCGGTTTTTGAAGCCGATGCTGGCGCTTACCGCGGCTTGAAACGGTTGGTTGCAGCACGGCGCACCGAGCGCTAAAATTCAGCCCGTTCGGGGACGAAATTCGGCTCCATGCCGTGTGTGATCCGGGTCCTGCTACCCGGCACCTATATCCCCGACGCCCCCAGCCGCTGCTTACACCAGCGGCTTTTTCTTGGTGTAGTACTCGCCGTAGGCCGCGCGGTGGGTTTCGTCCACGGCGTGGACCAGGGCCACCTGAGGCCAAAGCAGTTGCAGGAAGCGCGACTCCTGCTGTTCGTAGTGGCTCTGCAAGGCCCACAGGAAGTAGTCGGTCGCCTGCAATGCCACGTCGTGCAGCGGCGTCGACTCACGCGCCGAAACCACACCTTCGACCGGTCGCTGCCAGCGTTGCGCGAAGCGGTGGCGAGCCTTTTCCAGGGCCGCCAAGAGCGCCTGGGACCGATCGGAACTGCCACGGCGCGCAAAGCACACGCGCACGTCGGGGCTGAGGTGCAGGCGGTCCTTGAACAGGCGTGAAACCAGCGTGTCGTACAGCTCGTTCGGCCGAAAACGGTACGCGTCGTCGAAGGCATTGCGCTCCTGTACGTAACGCAGCACGGCCTGCTTGTCGCGCACCACCGCAAAGAAGCGAACCGGGTGGCGGGTCAGCAACTGGAAGACCTCCCGCCGCACCTCGGGCAGGTCGTCCTTGGCGTGAAAGGCCACCGCGGTCTTGCGACGTTCGGGTTGCATCGAAGGCACGCCCTTGAAGTACGGGTCGGCCAGCAGGCGCTGGCGCAGTTCGTTCAGATCGGCCGACAGCGCCGGCACGTCGGCCACCTGCAGCACACCCAGCATGAAGTGGCATGAAGTGGCGCGAACAACCGGGGCTGCCGACCAGCACCCGCCCGCGGGCGCCGAACAGCGTGGGGTCGCCGGCTTCGTCGACGAAGTAGTCCAGTGCGGAGCCGGCGGCTTCAGGCGTGTTCATGCCAGCGCTTGCTCTTCCAGTTCGGTCAGGTGCTTGTACAGGCCGAAGAGAAAGGCCACGCGCTGGGGGTCGCTGTCCAGCTTGGGCTTGAAGGCGTCCAGGAAGCTCTTGGCGTCGGCATCTTCGTCCTTCGTGTGCCTCCACTCGGCGGCAAAAGCCGTCGCCCGGTCGCGGATCTCGTTCCAACTCAGCGGCATCGCCTGGCTCCCTTGCAAGGCATTGCAACACAGCAACATCGGCGCGCCGGCGACCGCGTGTGGTGCAGGGCACGCCGAGGACTTGGCGGCGTTCAAGGGCAGCCACACGGGGCGGTTCTTGAAGCCGATGCTGCAAGTCGCCTGACGCACCAACGAAAACGGGGCCCCGCAGGGCCCCGTGTCAGTCGGCGGTCACGCCGCCAGGCTGGATTTACTTCAAGTGCTTGCTGATCTTCTTGGTCATCTCGAACATCGAGATCTGCGCGGCCTCAACCACGGCCTTGAGCTTGGCGTCTGCATTGATCATGGTCCGCTTGACCTTGTCTTGCAGGTTGTTCTTCTTGATGTACTCCCACACCTTCTTGGTCACCTCGGTGCGCGGCATCGGCTTGTCGCCGATCACGGCGGCCAGCGCGGCGCTGGGCGTCATGGCCTTCATGAAGGCGGCGCTGGGGGTGCGCTTCTTGGCCGGAGCGGCCTTCTTCGCAGGAGCGGCTGCCTTCTTGGCGGGTGCGGCCTTCTTCGCCGCTGGGGCGGCCTTCTTCGCCGGTGCAGCCTTCTTGGCCGCCGGTGCAGCCTTCTTGGCCGGTGCGGCCTTCTTCGCGGGAGCTTTCTTCGCAGTTGCCATTTTGAATTTCTCCGTCATGTGTTGAGTGAAACGCCGGCCGCTTGAGGTGGTCTTGAACTTGACGGGCTTGGTGCCCGCTTTCTGCAAGCGTCTGCGCAGGGCGGATGGTAATGCCACCAAGCAGCGCTGAGAAGCGGTTTTCCCAGGTAAAAGAGGCTTGCACGCCACGGTATGCTGCGTTCATGAAGATCATCGTGCGCTGGTTGTTGTTGGCAGCGGCCCTTTTGCTGGTTCATCGCGTGTACCCCGGCGTGTCGGTGGACAGCTACTCCGTGGCGCTGATAGCTGCACTGGTGCTGGGTTTGTTCAACACGCTGGTGCGACCTTTGCTGGTGCTGCTGACCCTGCCCGTGACCCTGCTGACGCTGGGTCTGTTCCTGTTCGTGATCAACGCGCTGATGTTCTGGGCCGCCGCGTCGGTGCTCGAGGGCTTCAACGTCGCGGGCTTTGGCGCAGCCTTGATCGGGTCGTTGATCTACAGCCTGTGCGGCATGGTCATCGACGTGGCCGTCGAGCGCGTCTTCAGCCGCAGCAACGCGTAGCCGGTCAGATCGGTGGCGGCTCGTTGGGGTCGCGCGGCGCGCGCTGGCCCTGGGCCTCGCGCATCTCCAGCACCAGCCGTCGGCGTTCGGCCACGAGCTGGCGCATGCGCGAATCAATCACCGAGGCTTCGATGAAATCCTGCCCCACGCTGGCCGAGCGCGCCGCCGACTGGGCTGCGCGCATGCGGTCGATGGCGCCGGTGAGGTCGCCGCGCGCGGCCTGGGCTTCGGCGCCCGCGCGCAGCGAGCGCAGGCGCAGGCCGATGGCCTCGGACGTGGCTGACAGCAGCTGCCACGCGGCGGCGTCCTGCGGCTGGGCCGCGACCCAAGTCTGCAGCGCTTCGGTCTGGCGGCGCAGCTCGCTGCCGTCGCTGGCGCTGTGCAGGCGCTGCTGGTCCAGCGCGGCCTGTGCCGCCATCAACAGGCGTGGCCGCGCGCCCAGGCCGGCTGGCGCCGCGGCCAGCACTTGCAGCGTGCCGCTGGGGTTGGCGCCGGCCAGTCGCACTTCGGCCAACAGCAGGTGCAGCGACAGCTGGGCCTGAGGTTCGGACGCTGTGGCGGTGCCCAGCAGGCGCAGCGCCTGTTGGGCGTGCGATTCGGCCAGTGCGTGGTCCTTGAGTTGTGACGCCGCCAGTGCTCCGCCGTAGGCCGCAGCGATCTGGTCGATACGCACCGGCGACGAGCTGGCACCACCGGCCAGCTTTTGCAGGCTGACGACGCTCGGGTCCATCAGCACACGGGCACGCATCTGCATCAACGTGTGGGTGAGCTTCGGGCCGGGGGCCAGGCTGCCCGTCAGCAGCGAACGCGAACGCGCCTCGCTGATGCGGTTCACCGTAAGCGGGTGGCTGCGCAGGTAGGGGAAACCGCCGTTGTCGTTCAAGCGGGTGGCGACATCAAGGCGGTCGAACATCTCGGCCATGCCGGTGGTGGCAAAGCCCGCGGCGCCAAGCAGCCCGTAGCCGACACGGTCGGCCTCGCGTTCGACATCGCGCGAGTAGTTCAGCTGGCCCTGGATGGCCGCCGCCTGGCCGCCGGTGATGGCGGCATTGGCCATGTCGACGTTGTTGCTGCGCGTGGCCGCCAGCACGCCCAGCAGCAGCGCGGCCACACTCACCAGCGACGAGGTGCGCGTGCCCGCAATGCTGCGCGCGATGTGGCGCTGGGTGACATGCGCCAACTCGTGGGCCAGCACCGAGGCGAGTTGGTCACGCGTGTTGGTGATGGCGATCAGCCCCAGGTGCACGCCCACATAGCCGCCCGGCAGGGCGAAGGCGTTGACGCTGCGCTCGCTGATGAGAAAGGCCTCGAACGGAAAGGCCCGGTCGGTGTCGGCGTCGATCTCGCCGCGTTCGCGCGCTGCGGCCACCAGCGGCGCCCACAGCGTGTTCAGGTAGTCCAGCAGCACCGCGTCGTCCAGGTAAGTCGGGTCGCGCCGGCCTTCGCGCATGATCTGCTCGCCTATGCGGCGTTCGGCCGAGATGCTGAGGTCGTCTGACGCCGACTCACCCAGGGCGGGCAGCCGAACCTGGGCCAGAGCGGGCAGTGGCAGCACCTGCAGGCCGGCCAGCAGCAAGGCCAGCACGACAGAACCCCGGCGCGGCCGACGGCTGGATGAGAGGGTGTTGTTCAAGGCGGTGTGGGCAGGCTGTGGTCGGGGTTGGAGCGCCGACAGTCCGCTGCGTTCCACGGACCTATCATGACACCGCCATGTTGCTGGAGATTGCTGCGCCCATGACACCCATCCTGACCCACTTCGACGCCCATGGCCAGGCCCACATGGTCGACGTCTCCGCCAAGGCCGAGACCCACCGCGTGGCGCGCGCGGCGGGCACCATCCGCATGCAGCCGGCAACGCTGGCGCTGATCGCACGCGGCGAAGCGAAAAAGGGCGATGTCATTGCCGTGGCGCGTATCGCCGCCATCCAAGGCGCCAAGCGCACGGCCGATCTGATCCCGCTGTGCCACCCGCTGCCCATCACCCGCGTGGTGGTGGACTTCGAAGTTGACGCTACGCGCAACGAAGTGCGCTGCACCGCGCAGGTGGAATCCTTCGGCCGCACCGGTGTCGAGATGGAAGCGCTGACCGCCGTGCAGGTGGGGCTGCTGACGGTCTACGACATGTGCAAGGCCGCCGACCGCGGCATGGTGATGGGCGACATCCGCGTGCTGAGCAAGAGCGGCGGCAAGTCCGGGGACTGGACCGGCTGAGCTGCGGCCGGCAAGACTCTGGTCGAGCGAGACAGACCAAGTTATAGTCTTGGTTAACCAAATAGGGAGTTCGCCATGAAAGAACTGGCGGTCTATGAAGCCAAGACCCGGCTGTCCGAGCTGTTGGTGGAAGTCGAGCAAGGCGAACAGTTCGTGATCACCCGGCGCGGCGTGGCCGTGGCCAGGCTGGTGTCGGCAGCGACGCCGGCGGCACAACGCGCCAAGGCCGGGGCCCAGCGCCAACGCGTGCGCAGTGTTTTTGAAGACCTGCAGCGTCTGCGTGGCGGCGTGCGGCTGGGCTCGCCGCTGCGCGAAGTCATCGAGCAAGGGCGCGACTGAGCCGCTGCAAGTTCATCCAGCCATGCCTTTCGTCCTCGACAACTCGGTGGTCTCGGGCTGGTACCTCGCAGACCAGGCCACGCCCTACACCGAGGCCATTGCCGAGCGTTTGCAGGACGACCGCGCCTGGGTGCCGGCGCTGTGGGAACTGGAACTGACCAACGTGTTGCGCACCACCTGCCTGCGGCAACGCCAGAACGCCGAACAGGCGCAACAGGTGCTGGCACGCTTGGCGCAACTGCCCATCGACGTTGATCGCCAAGCCGTGGCACCCAGCGAATTGCTGGCCCTGGCCCTGCGATTCAGCTTGAGCAGCTATGACGCCGCCTACCTGGAGCTGGCCCTGAGAAAGCAGTTGCCGCTGGCCACCAAGGATGGCGATCTGGCGGCTGCGGCACGGGCTGCCGGCGTCGGTGTGGTGGCCGCGCAGTCCTGAGGGCGCATCAACGCGGCAGAAACGCGCGCCAGCCCGGCGCACCCACGGGCAGCTCACACTGGAAGGGTGCACTGGCCGCGGCTGCAAGAGTACCCGGTGCCGATGGTGTCGGAGCGGCGGGGGTGGCTGCGTCATTGGGGCAGCTGGTGAAGAATTCACCGGCCTCGGCGCGGCCGAATTCGCGCAGCCTTGCGGCCATGTGGCGCGCCGCGTCAAGCTCACCGCGTGCCGCCAGATGGCGGGACCACGCCGTCATCAGGCGCGTGTCCAGTAGGTAGTGCGTGGCGCGGTCGAAGGCCGTGGTGTCGCTGCTGGGCGGCGGCGTTGACGTGACCGCGGCGTAGTCGGCGTGGTGGGCAAAGAACACACTGTGCTGGCCCGTGGCGATGCGTTGCGCCAGCGGCGGGGCATCGTCAGGCGCGGCGAAGATCACCGCCACGCGCTGGTAGTCCCACACCGAGAAAATGGCAACTGCCGCCATTGACAGGCCGGCCAAGCCCAGCCAGCGTGATCGACCCGGCGCCCTGGCCGGCTCGCCGAGCGCGAAGCCCCAGGCCCAGGCGGCAGGCAGCAGGAAGTAGGCGTACCACAGCGGGTACTCCAGCAGGCTGTGCAGGCCGATCATCACCACCATCACCAGCGCGCAGCGCTGCGCCGCACCGGCACCGCCCGCAGTGGCCCAGGCCGTGCGTGCTGCGCACCACAGCCCCCACAGCAGCAGCGCCAACACCAGCGTGGCCAGCGGCAGGCCAAGCTCCACCGCCAGTTGCAGCGCCAGGTTGTGGGTGTGGTCGAAGAAGGCGGTCGGGCGGCCGGGGAAGGGTGTCAGTGACCAGGCAAAGTTGAACTCGCCCCAGCCCACGCCGGCCCAGGGCTGGGCGCGAATCAACGTCAACGTATTGGCCCAGATGCCGAAGCGCGAGCCCGAGATGTCGCTTTCAGCCAGCCGTGCCGCACCGCCAAAGCTGTGGCTGGACGCCGCGGCCCACTGCGCCATGCCCCACCAAGCTGCGGCATAGGCCACCGGCGCGGCCAACAGCAGCCAGCGCGTGTGGCGCGCCAGTCGGCGGTCGGCCAGGCCCCACAGGGCCAGCAAAACGACGCTGACGAGGCCGGTGCGCGAGGCCGTGAGCACAACGCCGAAGACCATCAAGCCCAGCAAGACCGTGGCCAGACGCGGCCCGATGCGGCGCAACTCGGCCAGCGCCACCACGGCGATGCCCGCCCACAGCAGCAGGCTGCTGAGGTGGTTGGGCTGGCGCAGGTTGCCCACTGCGCGGCCGGGGATGCTGGAGCTGGCGATCCAGTCGCCGTCGGGCAACGCGGGCGCGAAGACCTGCATCACCGCCACACCGGCGTTCAGCACACCGGCTACCAGCCAGCCCAGGCAGAACAGCGCGAACACGTCTTCGGCCGACGCCGAGTTGCGCGCCCCGGCACCGGCCGCCACCATCACTGCCGCCGCCGCGATCAAGCCCAGGGCCGACAGCGCCAGACTCGCCGGCAGCCCGCCGGGCCCCCAGGACCACAGCACCGCACCGGTCATCACACCCAGTGCCGCCAGCACCGCCCAGGCGCCGCGCCCGGGCCGGGCCGCAGGCGCAAGGGCCACGAAAGCGCCCCACAGCGCGAGCGCCAGCGCCTGGTTCAGGAAGGTGGGCGAGGGCGAGAGGTTGTAGGCCAGCAGTGACGGCGCGGCGGCGGCCAGGACCGCAGTGGTGGCAACGGCCGGACGCAGCGCTGGCGGGATCAAGGGGGTGTGCAAAGCGAGGGCGGCGGTGGGCCGCAAGACAGGGCGGGCGAATGCTAACGGTGGCCGTTGCCTGTGTGGCGCCGGGCGCGGTCATGACTGCTCACGGCGGGGTCAGCCACTCGACGCAAGACTTGACCCCGACCCACTTCACCAAAGCGTGCTGATGCCGAACAGCGCAAAGGCCGGGTCCAGCGTCACCAGCGCACAGCGCTCAAGCTCGCTTTGGGCCGCCAGCATGCGGTCAAACGGGTCCCGATGATCGACTTCAAAAGCGCCCGCCCGCACAGCGTGAAGGTGATTCATCGGCAGATGAATGAAGCCATCCAGCAGGACCAATTCATTGAATCGCAAGCTGGCCTGCGGCACACCAGAAAGCTTGCCCAACCTCTGTTTGGTAGATATCTCCCAGGCGCTGGCGGCACTGACCAGAACTTCGTTCCGGGGGTCGGAAATCGCTGCCCGGGCAACGGCGCTCAACTGCGGGGAATCCGTCACCCACCACAGAAAGGCGTGGGTGTCGAGCAACAACTGCATCAGCGCCGCTCCCACGCGTCGAGTTCGTCGCTCGGAAGCGGCAAGAAGAAGTCATCACCCACCTGGCCCATCAGGCGGCCGGGTTGCCGCACGCCCGCATCGGCCGCCAGGGGCACCAGCCGCGCATACGGCTTGCCCGCCTTGGCCAGGATGATCTCCTGCCCCGCATGCGCTTGGTCCAGCAGACGCGACAAGTGAGTCTTGGCCTCGTGAACGTTGACGATGATAGACATGGTCGGCAAGACTTAGTTTAAATACTTAGTCTAACCTGCTGGGTATTGGCGGCGCCGAAAGGTGCGGGAGTGTAGGGGGGGGCAAAAGGCAAGACTTGACCCCCGGGCTCCTGACCCCCGGGCTCCGCGACGACGATGCCCGATCACGCCGGCTATACTTGTATAGCAGTATCTTAAACCCAGTTCTCTTGCAATCCGTCCCGGAGCCGCACCATGCTTGCCATCCGCCTGCCCGACGCCATCGAGAAGCGCCTGACCTCATTGGCTATTGAAACCGGCCGCACCAAGACCGCGCTGGCCAGAGAAGCCATTCTCGAGTACATGGACGACCTTGAGGATCTGTACCTCGCGGAGTCGCGCGCCCGGTTGAACCGCAAGACCATTCCGCTGGCTGAGGTCGAGCGGGAGCTGGGTCTTGCAGATTGAGTTCGATCCAGGCGCGTTGGACGACCTGAAGAAGCTCGACCGCCCCATTCAGACGCGCTTGCTCGGGTTCTTGCGTACGAGAGTGGCGACACTCGACAACCCACGCAGCATTGGTGAGCCTTTGTCCGGCGCCCGCCTGGGCAGCTATTGGAAGTACCGGGTGGGTGACTGGCGCATCATCTGCGACATCGAGGACGAACGCATCGTCGTTCGCGTCCTGCGCATCGGGAACCGGCGCGACGTGTACCGCTGAGGGAAGGGGTGTGCGGTTGGACCTGACCGAGCACCTTGGGGCCGATTTGATGCAGGGCGGCAGCAGGATGCAAGACGGGGAAGCTGAGGGGGCAAAAGGCAAGACTTGATCCCCGCCCATTCTCCATCAGCAAGACAGTGCCGGTCGACACGAAAAAGCGGCCCGTAGGCCGCCTTGGTGATGGAAGTGATCGGGGGAGATCGGGCAAAACGCAAGGCCTGACCCCGAGCCACGCACGGGCTCGCATCCACTTTCAGGCGGCCACCAACTCCACGTTCACCCGCAGTCCGGCGCGCACGGCCAGCGTCACTAGCATGTCCAGGCTGAACTGCTGCCACTTGCCGCGCACCAGGTCGCTTACTCGAGACTGGCTCACGCCAAGCTCGCGCGCCGCGGCCACCTGCGTCCACCCTCGGGCCTCGATCACCTGGCGCAGTTCGTTCATCAGGTCGGCGCGCATCTGCAGCAACGAAGCCTCTTCGGGCGAGAAACCCAGGTCGGTAAACACGTTGCCGCTACCGGGCGTCATCTTCAGCTTGCTCATCTCTCGACCTCCTTGGCCTGGGCGTAGCGGGTTCTGGCGATGTCGATGTCTTCCTGGCGAGTCTTCTGGGTCTTCTTCTGGAAGGCGTGCAGCGCGTACACCGCGCGCGCAAATTTGGCCACGTAGATCACGCGCCACTCGCCTTCGACGTGCACACGAATCTCGTACGCGCCCGGGCCCACCGAGGACATCGGCTTGAAGTCCGTAGGCATCAGTCCGGCCTGGACGGCACTCAACTCGAAGCCTGCTGCGCGCCTGGCCGCCGCCGGGAAGTCGCCGGGAAGTCGCCGGGAAGTCGCGCAAGTCGTCGTTGCTCGAACCCATGAAGATCAGCGGCTTGACCACGGCTTGATTATCTAAGTGTTTATATGGCGAGTCAACCCGACCTCCGGCCTTGTTGCTCAGAGAGCGCGAACGCGACATGGATGCCGAGGAGCCACGGGGCAGGATTTGACCCCGTCCCCCGCCAACCAAACAGCAAAAAGCGGCCCGTAGGTCGCTTTGGTGATGCAAGTGATCGGGGAGAACTAGCAAAGGCAAGACCTGACCCCGACACCCGGACCCCGACACCCGCGAAAAAGCAGCCCGGAGGCTGCTCTGGTGTTTGGGGAATGACCCCCGCCCCCTGGGCAGGGTAAGGCAAGGCCTCGCTCGCACCTCAGGCCGCCAGCTTTGCGCTGGCCAGCCGGTTGAGGCTCACACCCTCTTCCGCCGCCTGCAGCGCGAGTTGCCGGTGCACCAGTGGTGGGATGCGCACCCGCAACTCGCCGCTGTATCTACGCTCTGCAATAGCGTTCGGCACCGGCTCCCCGGATGCCCGCAGATCCTTCACCACTTCTGCCACGACCCCCCGGACACCGGACAACGCCTCCTCAGGCGTCGGCCCAAGCCAGCTCAACGACGGGAACTCGGCGCAAAGCCCAATATGTTCTGCGTCTTCGGCGGACCAGGTCACGCGGTAGGTGTAGTGGTCGAGGCTCATTTGGCTTTCCCCTGTAACTTGGCGATGGCCGCAAGAACTTGGCGCACCTGATACGGCTTCGCCTGCCCTTGTCGTTTTGAATGTTGACCCGTGGGTCGCCCGGCCAGGGCGTCTTGAAGACCGCGTGGCTGGTACCGCCCTGGCGCGGGGTACCGAAGAAATGGACGCAGACACGGTTCAACTCGCTGAAGCGGACATTGGCCGGATCCGTCTCCAGTTGTGTCAGAAGCTTTTCGACCGCCGCCATATCAAATGGTGTCATTATTGACACCGACGGTCAAGCCGCCGTTTGTTCTTTGGGGGGTTACGAAGTCTGTGGGTCGGAGCCAATCCGCGCTGCCCCCAGTGCCGCGGCACCTGCTGCCATGAAGGTAACCTACTACGAGGCCGAAGTCACGCTGGTGATCCGGCTGTCCGACAAGGCCATCACGCGCGGAGTGTTGCAGGACTGGCATACGCACATCAGCTACGCCGCCGACGGCACCGTCGTCGAGACGGTCACCGCTGGAAGCGGTAAAGCTAGACGCCTGGCCGCTCGAAGTCCAACACGCAGCCGCGGCCTGGTGCTCAGCGCGGCCCGGATCGGCTGGCGGCACGCCGGTGGTTGACTCGCAATGGCGAAAAAGCAGCCCGGAGGCTGCTTTGGTGTTTGGGATGAAGGGAGCGGATAGGGGCAAAAGGCAAGACCTGACCCCGACACCCTGCTCTAGAAACTTCTCCAGGGCGTCCTGGTTTCGCGCCGATCCGCTCTTGGCGACGCCAAAGGCCAATTCGGCACCGGTGATGCTGGAAACGGCGACATCGCCATAGACAAGCCCCTCAAAGTGGGCCGCAACCTGTGGCGGCCGCTGGTTGATGATGTACATGCAGATGTGGGTATCGAGCAGGCGAATCACGGTGCGTCCCATGCCGCCCGCTCTTGCGCCGCCGGTTGCTCGCGTTCCAGCGTGAACCCCGGCTCGAACTCTTCCAGCGCCTGAAACATCACCAGCCAGGGCGCGGCAGCGGGCAGCAGCAGCACACCGTTTCCGAACCGCTTGACGACGACCTCGGTGCCCTCGAAGCGATAGGCCTTGGGCAACCTGACGGCCTGGCTGCGGCCCGAAGAAAAGAGCTTGGCGGTTTCCATGGCTGGCCTTCATGAAGATAGATACCAATGGTAGCTATCGGCGATGGCCTGGTCAACG
>JANOLY010000634.1:0-11553 GCA_031420055.1 Burkholderiales bacterium
AGATCATCATCAGCTGCAAGCTCAGCGGCGTGCAAGACCTGCTGTCCGTCTACCGCGCCCTGGCCCGGCGCTGCGACTATGCCCTGCACCTGGGCCTGACCGAGGCCGGCATGGGCACCAAGGGCACGGTGGCCTCGGCCACGGCACTGGCCGTGCTGTTGCAAGAAGGCATAGGCGACACCATCCGCGTCAGCCTGACCCCGCAGCCCGGCGAGTCGCGCACGCAGGAAGTGGCCGTGGCGCTGGAGATCTTGCAGTCCCTGGGCCTGCGCACCTTCAACCCCAGCGTCACGGCCTGCCCGGGCTGCGGTCGCACCACCAGCACCACCTTCCAGGAACTGGCCAAGCAGATCGACGACTATCTGCGCGCGCAGATGCCGGTCTGGAAAGTGCGCTACCCCGGTGTGGAAACGCTGAAGGTGGCGGTGATGGGCTGCATCGTCAACGGCCCCGGCGAAAGCAAGCACGCCGACATCGGCATCAGCCTGCCAGGCACCGGCGAGGCACCGGCCGCACCCGTGTTCATCGACGGCGAGAAGGCCATGACCCTGCGCGGCGAGGGCATCGTGGCCGAGTTCCATCAGATCGTCGAGAACTATGTCGAGCGCCGCTTCGGCACGGTGACCGCCGCGCATTGACGCCCCGCGTTGACGGCCGCAACGTGCCGTCGTGCCCCGCCAGCGCGGCCTTGTGGCTCGCCAGCGCCATCCTGCCTTGACTGTTCCTGCCATGCCTGAAGCCATCCAAGCCGTCAAAGGAATGAACGACATCCTGCCGCCCGAATCGGCGCGCTGGGAGTGGTTCGAGGGCGCAGTGCGCGCGCTCATGCGCCGCTATGCCTACCTGAATGTGCGTGTGCCCATCGTCGAGCGCACGCCGCTGTTTGTGCGTGGCCTGGGCGAGGTGACCGACATCGTGGAAAAGGAGATGTACTCCTGGACCGACAGCATGAACGGCGACGCGCTCACCCTGCGGCCCGAGGGCACGGCCGGCGTGGTGCGTGCGGCGGTGGAGCATTCGATGCTCTACGACGGTGGCAAGCGGCTGTACTACATCGGCCCGATGTTTCGCCACGAGCGTCCGCAGCGCGGCCGCTACCGGCAGTTCCACCAGGTGGGTGTTGAGGCACTGGGCTTCGCCGGGCCCGAGGTGGACGCCGAAGTTATCTTGATGTGCCGTGCCTTGTGGCGCGAACTGGGCCTGACGGACGTGCGGCTGGAGATCAACAGCCTGGGCGACAGCAGCGAACGCCGTGCCCACCGCGCGGCACTGATCGCGTACTTCGAAGCCCACCAGGACTTGCTCGACGCCGAGGCCAAGCGCCGCCTGCACAGCAACCCGCTGCGCATCCTGGACACCAAGAACCCGGCCATGCAGCCACTGGTGGAGGCCGCGCCGCGGCTGATGGACTTCCTGGGCGAGGCTTCGCTGAAGCACTTCGACGCCGTGCGCGCCATGCTGGACGCCGCCGGCCAGCCCTACCGCATCAACCCGCGCCTGGTGCGCGGCATGGACTACTACAACCTGACGGTCTTCGAGTGGGTCACCGACCGTCTGGGCGCCCAGGGCACGGTGTGCGGCGGCGGCCGTTACGACGGCCTGGTGGAGCTGGTGGGCGGCAAACCCGCGCCCGGCATCGGCTGGGGCATGGGCATAGAACGTGTGCTCGACCTGCTGCACGAGTCCGGCGTTCAAGTGCCGGCCGCGGCGCCTGACGCTTATGCGATCGTGCCCGATGCGTCGGCGCTGCCGGTGGCCATGCACACCGCCGAGCTGTTGCGCGCGGCCGGCGTGTGCGTGCAGTTGCACGCCGGCGGCGGCAGCATGAAGTCGCAGTTCAAGCGCGCCAACGCCAGTGGCGCACGCCACGCCTTGGTCTTCGGCGCCGACGAATTGGCGCAGGCGCAGGTGGCAGTCAAGGACTTGCGTGACGCAAGCAGCGTGCAGACCACGCGCGCCTTGGCCGATGTGCCAGCCTGGGCTGCAACGCTGCTCAAGACATAATCCCGCTCTTTCGCCGGACCGCAATCAAGCCCCATGGCTACAAATCTCGACCTGCAGGAGCAGGAACAACTCGACGCCCTCAAGGCGTTCTGGAAACGGTACGGCAATCTCGTCACCTGGCTGCTGGTTTTGGTGATGGGTGTGTTCGCCGCTTGGAACGGCTGGAACTGGTGGCAGCGCGACCAGGCCCTGAAGTCGGGCGCGATGTACGACGAACTCGACCGCGCCGTGCAGGCCGGCGACGCGGCCAAAACGGCGCGCATCTTCGCTGACCTGAAGGAACGCTATCCGCGCACCACCTTCGCCCAGCAGGGCGCGCTGGTCACCGCCAAGTTGCAGTTCGACCAAGGGCAGTTCGACGCGGCGCGTGACACGCTGGTCTGGGTGGCCGACAAGGGCGTCGAAGAAGAGATTCGCACGGTGGCACGGCTGCGCCTGGCCGCCTTGCAGGCCGAGGCCAAACAGTTCGACGCGGCGCTCAAGACGCTGGACGCAGCCACCGCGCCAAGCTTCGAGGCCCTGGTGGCCGACCGCCGCGGTGACGTGCTTGCCGCCCAAGGCAAGCCTGAGCTGGCCCGCGCGGCCTACCAGACCGCCTGGGCCGCCATGAGTGACAAGGTCGATTACAAGCGCCTGGTCGAGGCCAAGCTCACCACCTTGGGTGCGGCCCCTGCGCCTGCGGCCTCGGCGGCGTCCGGAGCTGCGAAATGATGCGCACCGTGTTCAGGGCCGCTTCCTGGCTGTCGATAGCGCTGGTGCTGGTCGCGTGCTCCAGCACCGACAAGCCCAAGCCCACCCCGCTGGAAAGCTTCGAACCACGCATCGCCGGCCGGGCTGTCTGGAACATGCGGCTGCCCGGGTCGGCCTTGGCCATGACGCCTGCCGTGCGCGACGGCGTGTTGTTTGTGGCCTCGGGCGACGGCACCGTGCTGGCACTGCAGGCCGACACTGGCGCCGAGGTCTGGCGCGCCGGCGCCGGGTCCGCGCTTTCGGCCGGCGTGGGCAGTGACGGCCGCTACACCAGCGTCGTCACCCGCGGCAACGAAGTCGTCACCTTCGACGCCGGGCGAGAAGTCTGGCGCAAGCGGCTGCCGTCCAGCGTGGTCACCGCGCCGCTGGTGGCCGGTGAACGGGTTTTCGTGATGAGCGTGGACCGTGCCGTGCACGCCTTCGACGCCATCGACGGCCGCCGCCTGTGGGTGCAGCAGCGCCCTGGCGAGGCGCTAACCTTGGCGCAGTCCAGTGTCGTGCTGGCCTACCGCAACACCTTGCTGGTCGGCCAAGGCCCGCGCCTGGCGGCGCTGGACCCGCTGCGCGGCACCATGTTGTGGGAAGTGCCCATGGCCGCGCCGCGGGGCACCAACGAAGTTGAACGGCTGGCCGACCTGATCGGCCCGGCCGTGCGCATAGCTGACCGCATCTGCGCGCGCGCCTTCCAGTCGGCTGTGGCTTGTGCCGACGCGGCCAAGGGCACGGCGCTGTGGTCGCGCAACGTCGGCGGCCTGACGGCTGTGGCCAGCGACAACGAGCGCGTATTCGGTGCCGACGCCAGCGACCGCATCACCGCCTGGCGCACCAACAACGGCGATGTCTCCTGGACCAGCGAGCGGCTCTTGTACCGCGGCCTGAGCGGCGCCTTGTCGGTCGGGCCCAGCGTGGTCTTTGGCGACAACGAAGGCTACGTGCACTTCTTGTCAGCCGCCGACGGCACGCTGCAGCTGCGCCTGCCCACCGACGGTTCGGCCATCGTGGGCACGCCGGTGATCAGCGGCACAACCATGGTAGTGATGACGCGCAGCGGCAGCCTGTTCGCCTTCCGGCCGAATTGAGCCCCGCATCGTGAAGCCGGTCATCGCGCTGGTGGGTCGGCCCAACGTCGGCAAGTCCACGCTGTTCAACCGCATCACCAAAAGCCGTGACGCCATCGTCGCCGACTACTCGGGCCTGACGCGCGACCGCCACTACGGCGACGCACGCCTGGGCACGCAGGAGTTCATCGTCGTCGACACCGGCGGCTTCGAGCCCGAAAAGCCCACGGGCGTGGTGGCGGAGATGGCCAAGCAAACACGCCAGGCGGTGGCCGAGGCCGACGCGGTGATCTTCGTCGTCGATGTGCGCGGCGGCTTGTCGGCGCAAGACCACGACATCGCGCGCTACCTGCGCACGCAGCAGAAGAAAGTCATCATCGCGGCCAACAAGGCCGAGGGCATGAGCGAGTCGCCCTTGCTGGGGGAGTTCTACGAGCTGGGCATGGGCACGCCGCAGCCGGTGTCTGCCGCGCACGGGCAGGGCATACGCAGCCTGCTCGAGGCAGCACTCGAGGGCTTTGAGTTCGACGAAGACACCGACGACAGCGACGACGCAGACAAACCCATCCGCCTGACGGTGGCCGGCCGCCCCAACGTGGGCAAGAGCACGCTGATCAACGCCTGGCTGGGTGAAGAGCGACTGGTCGCGTTCGACCAACCCGGCACCACGCGCGACGCCATCCACGTGCCGTTTGAGCGCGACGGGCGCAAGTTCGAGCTGATCGACACCGCGGGCCTGCGCCGTCGCGGCAAGGTGTTCGAGGCGATCGAGAAGTTCTCGGTGGTCAAGACGCTGCAGGCCATCGCCGACGCCAACGTCGTGCTGTTGCTGCTGGACGCCACCCAGGGCGTCAGCGAGCAGGACGCGCACATCGCCGGCTACGTGCTCGAGTCGGGCCGCGCCGTGGTGGTGGCGGTGAACAAGTGGGACGCCACCGACGACTACCAGCGCCAGACGCTGCAGCGCTCCATCGAAACACGGCTGGCCTTCCTGAAGTACGCACAGGTGCTCAACATCTCGGCCATCCGCCGCACCGGCCTGTCGGCGGTCTGGAAGGCGATCCTGCAAGCCCATGCCTCGGCCACGGTGAAGATGCCCACGCCGGTGCTGACAAGGCTGCTGCAAGACGCGGTGGAGCACCACGCGCCGCCGCGCGAAGGGCGTTTCCGACCCAAGATGCGCTATGCCCACCAGGGCGGCATGAATCCGCCGGTCGTGGTCATCCACGGCAATTCGCTGGACAACATCAAGGACAGCTACAAGCGCTACCTGGAAAGCCGCTTTCGCGAGCACTTCAAGCTCACCGGCACGCCCATGCGCATCGAGATGCGCTCGTCAGCCAACCCCTTCGAGGACAAGCCGGGTTGACGGCATTGGCCCTGCCCTCCGCGGGGCCCACCCGTGTGATAACGTGGCTTTCTTCGGGTTTCACCCAACACGGAACATATCGTGAGCAACAAAAGTCAACTCCTGCAAGACCCCTTCCTGAATCTGCTGCGCAAGGAGCATGTGCCGGTGTCGATCTACCTCGTCAACGGCATCAAGCTGCAGGGGCACATCGAGTCCTTCGACCAGTACGTGGTGCTGTTGCGCAACACCGTGACGCAGATGGTCTACAAGCACGCCATCTCCACCGTCGTGCCCAGCCGCGCCGTGAATTTCCAGGCGGCTGAGAGCACCGACCCGGTCTGAGCACCGCTGCCGACCGCATTGCGCCTACCTTGAGTCACGCCGCTCCTTTCTCCACGTCGCTGGGCGACGGGGCCACGCGCGCCGTGCTGGTGGGTGTGGACATTGGCGGCGACCCGAGGTTCGAGCCCAGCCTGGACGAGCTGGCGCTGCTGGCCGCGTCGGCGGGCGACGAGGTCGTGGCGCGCATCACCGCCAAGCGCAGGGCCCCCGACCCAGCGCTTTTTGTCGGCAGCGGCAAGGCCGACGAGATCAAGGCCATGGTCGCCGCCACCGGCGCCCACGGGGTGATCTTCGACCAGGCGCTCAGCCCCGCCCAGCAACGCAATCTCGAGCGGCATCTCGAAGTGCCGGTGGCCGACCGCACATCGCTCATCCTGGACATCTTTGCGCAACGCGCGCAGAGCCACGAGGGCAAGCTGCAAGTCGAACTGGCGCGCTTGCAGTACGTGGCGACGCGCCTGGTCAAGCGCTGGTCGCACCTGGAACGCCAGCAGGGCGGCATAGGCACGCGCGGCGGCCCGGGCGAAGCACAGATCGAACTGGACCGGCGCATGATCGGCGACCGCATCAAGTCGGTGAAAGAACGGCTGGAAAAGGTCAAGCGCCAACGCGGCACGCAGCGCAAGGCGCGCGAGCGGCGGGGCACCTTCCGCGTGTCCCTGGTGGGCTACACCAACGCCGGCAAATCGACGCTTTTCAACAGTCTGGTGAAGGCACGCACCTATGCTGCCGACCAACTGTTCGCCACGCTGGACACCACCACGCGCGCGCTGTGGCTGCAAGAGGCGGGTTGTTCGGTGTCCTTGTCTGACACGGTGGGGTTCATCCGCGACCTTCCGCACAAGCTGGTCGAGGCCTTCGAGGCCACGCTGCAAGAAGCCGCCGACGCCGACCTGCTGCTGCATGTGGTGGACGCGGCCAGCCCCTTGATGGCCGAGCAGCAGGCCGAGGTCGAGCGTGTGCTGCAAGAGATCGGCGCGGCCGATGTGCCGCAGGTTCTGGTCTTCAACAAGTGCGATCTGCTTGAAGCCTCGCAGCAGCCGCGCGAGCCAACCGATTGGGTCGAAGTGCAGGCTGGCGTGCGCCGCCAGCGTGTATTTGTCAGCGCGCGTGACGGCAGCGGGCTGCCCGCGCTGCGCGATGTGATTGCGCAAGCCGCCGCCGGCCGCTTGAACGACCGTGCGGCGCCCCCAATTGATGTCCGTTTCGACGACCCCTTCTCCCCGCCAGACGCCGACAATGGCCTGGTCCACCAACGCGCCACCCTGGCCTGAGCATGCGTGATTCATTTGAACTCCCTCTGACCGTTCGCCTGTCCCAGGCGGGGCGTGCGTTGCGTGACCTGCTGCGTGGGCTGGTGCTGCGCCGCGCACCGCCCACGCCCGCAGTGGTCACCAACATCTTCAACAACGGGCGCAAGGACGGCCCGCCGGACCTGGACGAGCTGTGGCGCGATTTCAATCGCAAGCTCAGCGGTCTGTTCGGCGGCAAGGGCGGCCCCGCGCGCCAGCCCAGTGGCGGCAACGGCGATCGCCCGGGGGGCGGTGGCCCGAACTTCCAGCCCGACATGAAGAGTGCCGGCATTGGTGTCGGCCTCATCGGTGTGGTGGCCGTGCTGGTGTGGCTGGGCAGTGGCTTTTTCATCGTGCAAGAAGGCCAGCAGGCGGTGGTCACCTCCTTCGGCAAATTCAGCCACACGGCAGACGCCGGTTTCCAGTGGCGCTTCCCATTGCCGTTCCAGGCCCACGAGACCGTGTCGGTGACGCAGCTGCGCTCTGTCGAGGTCGGTCGCAACACGGTGGGCCAGGTGACGGGACTGCGCGAGTCGTCGATGCTCACCGAAGACGAGAACATCGTGGACATCCGCTTCACCGTGCAGTACCGGCTGAAGGATGCGCGCGCCTATCTGTTCGAGAACCGTGCACCCGACGACGCCGTGGTGCAGGCGGCCGAGTCCGCGGTGCGTGAAATTGTTGGTCGCAGCAAGATCGACTCGGTGCTGTACGAGCAGCGCGACGCCCTGGCAGCCGACCTCGTGACCTCCGTGCAGGGGCAGCTCGACAGGCTCAAGGCCGGCATCATCGTGGCCAACGTCAACGTCCAGAACGTGCAGGTGCCCGATCAGGTGCAGGCCGCGTTCAACGACGCGGTCAAGGCCGGCGCCGACCGCGACCGTTTCAAGAACGAAGGCCAGGCCTACGCCAGCAACGAGATCCCCAAGGCGCGGGGCGCGGCCTCACGCCTGGGCGAAGAGGCCGAAGGCTACCGTGCCCGCGTGGTGGCGCAGGCCGAGGGCGATGCGCAGCGCTTCCGCTCGGTGTTGACCGAGTACCAGAAGGCCCCGGCCGTCACGCGCGACCGGCTCTACATCGAGACCATGCAGCAGGTCTATTCAAACGTCACCAAGGTGATGGTCGACAGCCGGGCCGGGTCCAATCTGCTCCACCTGCCGCTGGACAGGCTGTTGCAGCAGGCGGGTGCGGCGCCCGCCGGCGCTCCCATGACGCTGGTGCCCGCACCGGCCGACGCAGGCACCTCCCCGGCAGCTGCCGGCGACATCCGTTCGCGTGATGGCACGCGAACCCGCGACCGAGAAGGGCGCTAAGGCGCGACGACTGAAATGAATCGAATCGGAATCATCGTTGGCGGCGCGTTGGTCGCGCTCATGCTCTTCGCCTCGACGCTGTTCATCGTCGATCAGCGCCAGGTGGCCGTGATCTTTGCCTTGGGCGAGATCAAGGAAGTCATCACCGAGCCCGGCCTCAAATTCAAGCTGCCGCCGCCCTTCCAGAACGTGGTGTTCCTGGACAAGCGCATCCAGACGCTGGACAGCCCCGAGACCCGGCCCATCTTCACTGCCGAGAAGAAGAGCCTGGTCATCGACTGGCTGGTCAAGTGGCGCATAGCCGAGCCCAAGCAGTTCATCCGCAACAACGGTGTGGACCTGCGCAACCTGGAATCGCGCCTGGCCCCTGTGGTGCAGGCCACGTTCAACGAAGTGATCACGCGGCGCACTGTGCGCGGCGTGCTGGCCGTTGAGCGCGAGGCCGTGATGCAGGACGTGCGCAAGCGACTCGGCGACGAGGCCACGGCGTTCGGTATCGAGATCGTCGACGTTCGCATCAAGCGCGTTGACTTCGTGGCCGACATCACCGATTCGGTCTACCGTCGTATGGAGTCCGAGCGCAAGCAAGTCGCCAACGAACTGCGGGCGACCGGGGCGGCCGAAGGCGAGAAGATTCGCGCCGATGCCGACCGCCAGCGCGAAATCATCATTGCCGAAGCCTTCCGCGACGCCCAGAAGATCAAGGGCGAGGGTGACGCAAAGTCATCCGCGCTGTATGCCGACGCCTTTGGTCGCGACGCGCAGTTTGCGCAGTTCTATCGCAGCCTGGAGGCCTATCGGTCGACGTTCAGGAACAAGAGCGACGTCATGGTGCTCGATCCGACCAGCGAGTTCTTCCGCGCGATGCGTGGCGGTTCGCAGGGCGCGCCGGCAGCGACTCCACGCAAGTAGTCCTGATCCCGTTGCGGCGATGAGCGACCTCCTCCTCGGCGCGCTGGCACTGATGCTGGTGTTCGAGGGCCTGCTGCCATTTCTCAGCCCCAGAGCCTGGCGGCAGTTCTTCGAAAAGGCCTTGCAGATGAGTGACGGCCAGCTCCGCTTTGTCGGTCTGACCTTCATGGTCATCGGGGTGCTGCTGCTGTACATCTGGCGCTGATTCCGGGCCGGCAGGTCCGCAGCGACGACCTGGCGTGCGGTCGCCACAACGGGCTCGCTGCTGCTCGCTCGGGCCACACCGACCCGTACAATGCCGTTTTTATCTCTGGTGCGTTTTATGTTGTCTGCTTGGCTGTTGCCAGAGCACATTGCCGACGTCCTGCCGGCGCAGGCGCGGCGCATCGAGGAGTTGCGCCGCAGCCTGCTCGACAAGGCCCGCGGCTACGGTTTCGAATTGGTGATGCCGCCCTTGCTCGAGCACCTGGAATCGCTGCTCACCGGCACCGGCCACGAGCTTGATCTGCGCACCTTCAAACTGGTGGACCAACTCAGCGGCCGCATGCTGGGTCTGCGCGCAGACACCACACCGCAGGCCGCGCGCATCGACGCCCACCTGCTCAACCGCGAGGGCGTGACGCGGCTTTGCTACTGCGGCCCCGTGCTGCACACCCGCCCAGCGGGGCTGTCGGCCACGCGCGAGCCGCTGCAATTTGGCGCCGAGATCTTTGGCCACGCCGGGCTCGAGGCTGATCTCGAGGCCGTTGAATTGGCGCTGGACGGCCTGCTGGCGGCCGGTGTGCAGGGTCTGGTGATCGACCTGGCCGACGCGCGCATCCTGCGTGGTGTGCTGGCCGGCCTGGCGATGGATGCCGCGCCGCTGCAAGATGCGATGCAGGCCCTGTCTGAGAAGGACTCGTCCAGCCTGGACCGCCTGACGCGCGACATGCCGCAAGCCCAACGCCGTGGTCTGTGTGCCTTGCCCCGCTTGTACGGCGGGCCCGAGGTGCTGAAGGCCGCACGCGAGCAGTTGCCCGACTGGCCGCTGGTGCGCCTGGCGCTGGAGCAATTGGAGTGGCTGGCGGCGCATCTGCGCCTGGCCTACCCCGGCCTGAGCGTGGGCTTCGACCTGGCCGACATGAGCGGCAATGCGTACTACAGCGGGCTGCGGTTTGCAGTCTACGGTGGCCACTGCCGCGACGCGCTGGCGCGCGGCGGGCGCTACGACGAGGTGGGCGCCGTTTTCGGCCGCAACCGCCCGGCGGTGGGGTTCAGCCTGGACTTGAAGTCATTGGCCGAAGTGGCTGGTGCCACCACGGCGCCTGGCGCCATTCGCGCGCCTTGGGGCGAAGACGCCGACCTGCGTGCCGCCGTGCGCCAACTGCGCGACGCGGGCGAGGTGGTGGTGGCGATGCTGCCGGGTCACGAGATCGAGTCGCAGGCCTTCGTCTGCGATCGCGAGCTCGTCGATGTGGCCGGGCGGTGGGTGCTGCGCGCCATCCCACCGGCGCCCATGGCACCTTGATCTCGAACTTGGAAAGCGTTCTGAACATGAATCCTGGCATCCTGCCCCGCATGGGCCGCAACGTGGTCGTCGTGGGCACCCAATGGGGTGACGATGGCAAAGGCAAGATCGTCGACTGGCTTACCGACCACGCCCAGGGCGTGGTGCGCTTCCAGGGCGGCCACAACGCCGGGCACACGCTGGTCATCAACGGCCGAAAGACGGCTCTGCAGCTCATTCCCTCGGGCGTCATGCGCGAGGGTGTGGCCTGCTACATCGGCAACGGCGTGGTGGTTGATCCAGCGCACTTGCTGGGCGAGATCGAGCGCATCGAGCAACTCGGCATCGACGTGCGCTCGCGGCTGTTCCTGTCGGAGTCCTGCCCGCTCATCCTGCCCTTCCACGTGGCCATTGACCATGCCCGCGAGGCGCTGCGTGAGAGCAGCGGCAGCGGCAAGATCGGCACCACCGGCAAAGGCATCGGCCCGGCCTACGAAGACAAGGTGGCGCGCCGCGCGCTGCGCGTGCAAGACCTCAAGCATCCCAAGCGCTTCGAGGCCAAGCTGCGTGAACTGGTCGAGCTGCACAATGCCGAGCTGACCGGCGTGTTGCACGCCCAGCCCCTGGAAGTGCAGCCCATGTTGGATGCCGCCATGGCCGCCGCCGAGCAACTGCGGCCACTGATGGCCGACGTGGGCTACCGTCTGTTCACGGCCCACCGCGAAGGCGCTAACCTGTTGTTCGAAGGTGCGCAGGGCACGCTGCTGGACATCGACCACGGCACCTACCCCTACGTCACGTCCAGCAACTGCGTGGCTGGCAACGCGGCTGCCGGCTCGGGCATCGGCCCGGGGCTGCTGCACTACATCCTGGGCATCACCAAGGCCTACACCACGCGCGTGGGCAGCGGGCCGTTCCCGACCGAGCTGGACATGGACGTGCCCGGCAGTGTCGGTCACCACCTGTCCACGGTGGGGCAAGAGCGCGGCACCGTCACCGGCCGGGCCCGGCGCTGCGGCTGGCTGGACGCGGCTGCGCTGAAGCG
>JANOLY010000635.1:0-13437 GCA_031420055.1 Burkholderiales bacterium
TCCACCTGCACCAGCGTGGTGGTGGGGAAGATGGCGAAGTTGCGCGGCTTGGTGGCGGCGCGCAGCTCTTCGGCTGTGAAACAGCCGCCCTGGCCGATCTCAACGATCTGCACGCCGGCGTTGGCCGCAGCGCCGCCGGCCTCGTGCCACGCGGCGTGCGACTCGCGGCTGGCCACCACCTCGTCGCCCGGGCGTGTGAGCGTGCGCAGCGCCACCTGGTTGGCCATGGTGCCGGTGGGCAGCCACAGCGCGGCGGGCTTGCCCAGCAGTTCGGCCATGCGCGCCTGCAGGCGGTTGGTGCTGGGGTCTTCGCCGTACTGGTCGTCGCCGACCTCGGCCGCGGCCATGGCCGCGCGCATGGCGGCGGTCGGGCGGGTGACGGTGTCGGAGCGCAGGTCTATGGCTTGGTTCATGGTGTTGGTGGGTGGGGTTGGTTCAGGGCGATGAAAGGGTGTCGGGCGTCGCTGGCGTATCGGCCGCGCCCGCCAGTGCCAACTGGCGGCGACTTTCAAAGTGCCGCTGCAGGCCGGTAACGGGGTCGGTGAACGATATCTCTCGCGCCAGCAACTGCAGCGGCTGGCTGTAGTCGGGCGCGGCGTCGGCTGCCTGCGCGGGCCACAGCCGCGGGTAGATACGGTCGCCCACGATGGGCAGGCCCAGCGCATTGAGCTGGGCGCGCAACTGGTGCTTGCGGCCGGTGAGCGGGGTCAGCCGGTACAGCGCCAGCGGTGTGCCGCCAGGGCCATCGCCCAGCCGCGCCAGCAGTTCGATGCGCGTGTGCGCGTTGGCCGCGCCGGGCAGCACCTGCATCTGCATGAAGCCTTCATGCGCTGGCTCTTGCAAGCGGTGGCTGGCGGTGCAAGGCAGTGCCAGGTCGGCGCGCCACGGCGCCACGGCTTCGTAGACCTTTTGTGCACGGTGCTCGCGCATCAGCGCGTGGTAGGCAGGCCGTGCGCTTGGCTGCACGGTGAAGACGAGCACGCCGGCGGTCTCCAGATCGAGCCGGTGCATGGGCACCAGCGTGTCCATGCCCAGCAGCCGCTTCAACCGCACCAGGGCCGTTTCCTGCAGGTAGCGCCCGCCCGGCGTGACGGGCAGGAAGTGCGGTTTGTCGACCACCACCAGGTGTTCGCACTGGTGCAGCAGGTCGATCTCGAAGGGCACCCGCGGCTCGGCCGGCAGGCTGCGCCAGTACCAGAGCACGGCGCCGTGCTTGCATGGCGCGTCGGCGGCCACGGGCCGGCCATGCTCGTCGAGCACGCCGCCCTGCGCCATGCGGGCCGGCCAGTCGATGCCGGCGCGCAGCCGCCGGGCCAGGAACTGCGCCACCGAAGCCCAGGGCCCGCCGCTCACCGCCACGCGGCTGGCACTGACGCCGTCGCGCATGGGCGGCGTCCAGGTCGGCCGCGGGCGCGTCATGCTGGGCGGGCGCGGCTAGAACGCATCCAGCCGCAGCGCGCGCGCCAGCCGCCAGGCTTCGCCGGGGTCTTGCGCGTCGAAGACCTGCTCGGCCGTGGTGGGCGTTTCCTGCAGCTGGGTGTCCAGCGCCACGCGCTTGTCGAACACGAAGCACTCGCCCTGCCAGTCGGCATCGGCGTCAGGCAAGGTGGCGAAGTAGTTGAGGATGCCGCCGTCCAATTGCAGCACCCGCAGGCCCAAGCTGCGCAGCCAGGGCGCGGTCTTGTCGCAACGCACGCCGCCGGTGCAGTACATGGCCACCGGGCGGCCACTGGTGCGCCATTCGTCGGCATGCTGCTGCACGTGCGCCACCAGGTCGCGGAAGTGCCGTACCTGCGGGTCGGCCGCGCCCTCGAAGTGGCCCAGGCGGAATTCAAAGTGGTTGCGGTTGTCCAGCAGCACCGCGTCGCCCTGGGCCAGCAGCGCACGCCATTGGGCGGGGCTGAGATGGCTGTCGTCAGCCTCGTCAGGCACAGGCAAGGCGTCGGCCCCGGGCAAGCCCAGGGCCACGACCCCGGGCTTGACGAGAACCTTCAGCCGCGCAAACGGCGGTGTCGTGCAGGCGCTGCGCTTGAAGGCCATGCCGGCCAATGCGCCTTGCAACAGCGCGGGAACTTGCAGCGCTTGCTCGAAGGCTTGGACTCGTTCAGGCGGGCCGCTCACGGCGCCGTTCACGCCTTCGCCGGCCACGGTTACGCTGCCGAACAAGCCTTGCGCCAGCGTGCGTATGGCGTCTGCGGCAGCCACCGGGTCGGTCACGGGCGTGAAGCGGTAGAAGGCGCTGTGCAGCAGCGGGGTGGATACGGTGGCGTCTTGTGCAGTGGCGTGGGTCATGGGCCGCTGATTTTCGCAGCCTGGCCCGCGACTATGGAGTGCGCACCCTAGAAAAACCGGGCGCCTTAGGTATCGCTCTCTAAGGGTTGGACCCGACACTTCGTCGTCTCTAGAAAACTCATCCATCCCCCAGGAGAAAACACATGACCACCCAGACCCTCAGCCACCTGACCCTGCAAACGCTGGACAACTACCGCACCGCCGCCAACCAGGCCGTGGTGGCCTACCGCCTGGGCAGCCACGCCCTGGTGAATGTTGTCAACGCCACGCTGGAAAACAGCGTCTACCCGCGCACCGCCAAGCTGGCACCGCAAGCCACGCGTCGCATCGAAGGTGTGCGCGGCAACATGAGCGACGCTGTCGTCAAGGGCATCGACCAGGTCGCCGAGCGCACCGAGCAAGCCATAGCGATGGGTTCCTCGGCCGCCGCCTCGCAGGTCAAGAAGGTGGCGCGTTTTGCTGCCGGCATCGACAACGACATCGTCGCCGGTGGCCTGCAAGCCGCCGTGCGCCTGACGATGCCCGGCGCCAAGGTGGCGCTGGCCGTGTCGGGCAAAGTGGTCGAAGGCGCCAGCGCCCTGGCCGGTGCCGCCGGCGCGCGCCCGGTGCGCAAGGCTGTGCGCAAGGCAGCCGCGCCGGTCAAGCGCCAAGCCGCGCCGGTGGCGCGCCGCGCCAAGAAGGCCGTTGCAGTAACCAGCCAGCGTGTGGCGCGTGCTGTGAAGGCCGTGAAGACCGTGAAGACCCCGGCAGCGCCCGTGGCCCGCGCCAAGCGTGCGGCCAAGAAGGCTGTGTCGGCGCGCGCCGCTTAAGCACCCCGCCCCCACGGCGGCCCGGCCGGCCGGCCCGCGCGGTTCAACCGCGGGGGCAGGCCGGCTTTTTCTCTGGGTGACTCCAGCAGCACGCCGCAGGCTTGGCGCGCGGCAACGTCAGGCCGGCGCGGCCAGGGCGCGCGCGATGCGCTGTCGGTGCACGCGCGTCTTGGGCACGTTGCCGGCAAACCAGCTGCGCACGTCTTCTTCCAGCGCCAGGCCGTGCATGTAGTTGTAGAGCGCCTTCTTCAGCGCCACGCCCAGCGCGTCGTGGTCCACGCCGGTGGGGTCGATGAAGCCGATGTCGTTCTTGGCAAAGCTCACCGGCGGCAGCGGCAGCAGCGTGACGCCGTAGTCGGCCGGCTGCTTGCCCACCGGCGAGTGCACCGTGCAGGCAAAGCGGTGGAAGAAGCCGGACTGGATGCAGCCGGCGGCGAACAACTGGCGCACGTACTCCAGCGCGTCCACCGTGTCGTGCACGGTCTGGGTCGGGAAGCCGTACATCAGGTAGGCGTGCACCAGGATGCCGGCCTCGGAGAAGGCATGCGTGACACGCGCCACCTGGTCCACCGAGACGCCCTTTTTCATCAGGTTGAGCAAGCGGTCGGACGCCACCTCCAGGCCACCGGAGATGGCGATGCAGCCGCTGTCGGCCAGCTGCTGGCACAGCGCCGGCGTGAAGGACTTTTCGAAGCGGATGTTGCCCCACCAGCTGATGGCCAGGTCGCGCTTTTGCAGCTCGGCCGCCAAGGCCTTCAGCGACTTGGGTGGCGCGGCTTCATCGACAAAGTGGAATCCGGTCTGTCCGGTCTCGGCCACGATGGCTTGCACGCGGTCGACCAGGGTTTGGGCCGTGGCCGCGTCGTAGCGGCTGATGTAGTCCAGGCTCACGTCGCAGAAGCTGCACTTCTTCCAGTAGCAGCCGTGCGCCACGGTGAGCTTGTTCCAGCGGCCGTCGCTCCACAGCCGGTGCATGGGGTTGAGCATGTCCAGCAGGCTCAGGTACTGGTCCAGCGGCAGGCCGTCCCAGGTGGGTGTGCCCACGTCGGCGAAGGGCACGTCGGGCTCGACGAAGTTCACGTACTTCACCTCGCTCGAGCCCGCGGGCCGCAAGTAGGTGCGCACCAGGCGGCTGGCCGAGCGCTGGCCCTGCAGGTGTTCCAGCAGCGCCAGCAGCGGGCGTTCGCCGGCGTCCAGCGTGACAAAGTCGAAGTGGTCGAAGACCCGCGGCTCGGTGAGTTCGCGCAGCTCGGTGTTGACAAAGCCGCCGCCGAGTGCGGTAACGATGGACGGGTCGTGCGCCTTGATGGCCTGGGCGATGCGAAAGGCCGCGTACACCGCGCCCGGGAACGGCACCGACAGCAGCACCAGAGTCGGCGCATGGCGCTGCAGCGCGGCCAGCGTCAGCGCATGCAGCGTGCGGTCGACCAGGTTCATCGGTGCGGCCAACGCCTGGGCCAGGGGCTCGAAGCTGGCCCGGCTGGCGGCCAGGCTTTCGCCGTAGCGCACGAACTCGAAGCGCGGATCCACGGCGTCGCGCAGTACGTCGGCCAGGTCGTTAAGGTACAGCGTTGCGATGTGGCGCGCGCGGTCGTGCACGCCCAGGGCGCCAAAGGCCCAGGCCATGGGGTCGCCGCCGTGCTCGTCCACGTACACGTCCAGCGACGCGAAGCGCGGGCCCTCGGGCAGGAAGCCGCGGCTGGCGATGCGGTGCGCCAGTGTGGCGTCGCGGCCCTGCAAGAAGGCCAGCACGGGCGCGATGGTGGCGTGGTAGCGAGCGAACTGCGCGCTGAAGGCGACGACCAGCGGCGTGCGTTGCTGCGGTGCCAGCGCGTCGATGCCCACCCGCACGGCGCGCAGGCCGGCGGGCGAAAGCAGTTCGAGGATGAGTGCCAGCGCCAGGTCTTCCTGCACCGCCGCCACGCCGCGCGAGCGCAGGAAGCCGGTGAGGTAGGCGGTGGACGGGTACGGCGTGTTCAGCTGCGTCATCGGCGGGATGATGGACAGCACGCGGGGGCTCAGGCAAGGCATCGCAGCAGCATTCAAGGTGCCCGATTCTGAAGGCTCGCCAGGCGGCCCCGTGGCTGTGCTGGGCGGGCAGCGCAGCAGTCAGTCAGTCAGTCAGTCAGTCAGTCTTGCGATTCGTCCGACACCATGATAATCTGGTCAGCATGACCAGACTTACCCCACCCCTCATCGCCGCCGAAGAGCCCTTGAACAGCCGCTGGCCGCTGCAGGATGCCAAGGCGCGTTTCAGTGAACTGGTGCGACTGGCGCACAGCGCGGGTCCGCAGCATGTCACGCTGCACGGGCGGGACGCGGTGGTCGTCGTCGATGCGGCCGAGTTTCAGCGCCTGCAGGGCCAACGCACGGGTCAGTTGCTGATCGACGCGCTGCAGGCGTCGCCGCACCGCGATGTCGAGCTTGCACCACGCCGCGCGCCGATGCCTGTGCGGGCCGTGAAGCTGTGACGGGCTGGCTGCTCGACACCAACGTCATTTCAGAGTTGCGCCGTGCGCGGCCCAACACCCGGGTGCGGGCCTTTGTTGCCGCGCAGCCGCTGGAGCAACTGTTCATCAGCACGGTGAGCTTTGCCGAGATCCGCTACGGCATCGAAGCGCTCAGCGACCCGATCCGCCGCGCCGAGTTGGGTGACTGGCTGACGCACCGGGTGCGCCCGATGTTCGAACAGCGCGTGCTCGAGGTGTCAGAAGGCGTGATGTTCAAGTGGCGTCTTCTTGTCGAGGACGGTCGAAAAGCCGGCCACACCTTTTCGCAGCCCGACCTGATCATCGCCGCCACGGCGCTGCACCACGGGCTCACGGTGGTCACCCGCGATACCGGCGACTTCGCGCTCGCCCGCGTGCCGCTGCTGAACCCTTGGACTGCGGCATGACAGCGCTGGCGGCGCTGACCAACCCACAGGCCGGCGCCCTCGCCGCGCTCAGCCAGCGCTGGGCAGCACCAAGCCTTCGTCGAGCATCACCCGGTGCAGGGCTTGTTCGAACAGGCTGCGCGCCGTGCCGGCGAGCTGGCTCAGCTGCTGATGCAGGGCTGCGTCGGCCGCGCTGCGCGACTGGCAGTCGCGGCTGTAGTGCTCGAATGCGCCGAGCTGCAGCACGATCTCGGCCAGGTGCCGCGGACATTCACAGGCCACGCTGGACGGCGCCGCTGCCAAGTGCAGCAAGTCCGCGTCGCTGAAGCGGCGTTCGGGGGCCGCCTCCCGGGCGGGCAGCGCCGGCGGCAGCACGGGGGCTGCGTCGGCAACCAGGCGCGCGAGTTCATGGGCGCTGATGAGGTCGCGGCGCACCGCGGCGCCGGCAGCACGCAGCCTCTCGGCCACCGACTCCGCGCCGAACGAATAGAGCACCACCGTGGCTTGGGCTCGCCACTGCGCTGCCAAGGCCAGCGCCTGCTCGGCCAGGTCGGGCTGCAGTGACGGCAGGTGTATGAGCAACACCGCACAGCCGTCGGGCAGGGCGGTGGCGGCCGCGGCGGCGAGGTCGTCATGCACCGCCAGCACCTGGTAGCCGGGCGCACAGGCCAGCTTCTGGGCAGCATGGCGGCCCACGACCACCACTTGCCGCGGGCCGCTGCGCGCGGCGGTAGCAGGCGCGGCGGCGGTGGCATCCACCCACAAGGCCTGCAGCGCCGGCAAGTCGCGCTTGGCCAGGGTGCCGATGGCGTGGCCACGCTCGCTGAGCTGGCGCAGCAAGCGCAGCCGCTGCACATCGTGGCTGCTGTAAAGACGCTGTCCGGTGGCCGACTTAGGGGCGTCAACAACGCCATAGCGCCGCTCCCAGACCCGCAGCGTGGCCACCGGCACACCCGCCAGTCGGGCCACGGTGCCGCTGCGCAGGTGGTTGTCTGACAGTGCAGCAAGTGCTGCGCTGATGACTGTTGTGGGAAGTTCGACCAAGCTGGGATCGTTCATCGGATGCTCGATTTAAACTGAGTTGAATCGTTATTGAACCGCTATTCTGATGACAAATAAGAATTTTGTCTTGAACTACGGAGACAAATCCGCGTCAATGCACAGGACGACCGGGCACACAGAGCGAACACTGAACGCCTTTGCCGTACCGGAGTCCACCCCGCCCAAGCTCTCACGAAGGCTACGCATGCAGTACGACCGACCACCCCAGCGAATTGCCGTCATCGGCGCCGGTATCGCGGGCGCGGCCTGTGCGGCCAGCCTGCAGCAAGCGGGGGAGCAGGTGAGCCTGTTTGACAAGTCCCGCGGCGCGGGCGGTCGCATGGCTACCCGCCGCGCCAACTGGACTGACGACGCAGGCACGCCACACAGCGCCGACTTCGACCACGGCGCACCCTGGTTCAGCGCCCGCCACCCGCGGTTTCGTGCGGCCCTGGCGCGTGCCCAGCGTGCCGGCGCCGTGCAGGCTTGGCAGCCCCAGGTGCACGCCGCCTGGCCGGCGCCGCGCAATCGCCCCAGCTTTGTGGCCGCTCCCAACATGCCGGCTCTTTGCCACTACTTGGTGGGTGAACTGCCCGTGCACACCGGGCACGCCGTGCAGCGCCTGCAGCGCAACCGTGCTGGCTGGCAGCTGGTGCTGGAAGGCGGCGTTTGCGCCGGCCCCTTCGACCAGGTGATGCTGGCGCTGCCTGCGGCCCAGGCGGCGGTGTTGTTGGCCGGTCATCAAGACGGTTGGGCCGATGAGCTGATGGCCCTGCGCATGCACGCTTGCTGGACGCTGATGGCTGTTACCAACGACGTCGATTGGCCCTGGGACGCCGCCGACATCGACCGCGAGCCCCTGGCCCGGGTGCTGCGCAACGACCGCAAGCCCGGCCGCCAGCCGCATCTGGGCCACGCCAGCTGGGTCGCGCACGCCACACCGGCCTGGAGCGCGGCCCACCTCGAAGCCGAACCGCAGGCGGTGGCGGCCGACCTGGGCGCCGCGTTGGCCGCCCTGCTGCCGGCCGGGCCACTGCGCTGGCATCACCTCGCTGCGCACCGCTGGCGTTATGCCGCGCCGGCCGGCACGGCCACGCGCAGCCGCGAGTGCCTGTTCGACGCCGAGCTGGGCCTGGGTGTGTGCGGCGACCACTTCGGCGCCGGCACGGTCGAGGCCGCTTGGCGATCGGGTGACGAACTGGCCGACACCGTTTGCGCCTGGCTGGGCCAGGAAGAGCCCGCCGCCGTGCCCGCCTGAAGACCAGCCCCGGTGCGCCGGGGACCGCGGGGAATGTGTCAGGATGCCTGTCATGACACTGCGCAAAGCCCTGACGGCCGAAGTTCTGGACGACGCCTTGCTGCGCGCCATTGCTGCGCGCGGCAGCGTGCGCTCGTTCCCGTCGCAGGCCGTTCTGGTGACGGAAGAAGACATGTCCGACGCGCTGTTCATCATCCTCAGCGGTCGCATCAAGGCCTACGGCTCCAACAGCGAAGGCCAAGAGGTGGTGTACGGCACCCACGGGCCGGGCGAGTACTTTGGCGAGATGATGATCGACGGCGGGCCGCGCTCGGCCAGCGTGATGACGCTGGCGCCCACCACCTGCATCGTGGTGCCCGGCCCCGAGGTGCGTGACTTTCTGGCGCACCACCCGGACTTCGCCTTGCACCTGGTGCACAAGCTCATACGCCTGGCGCGCGGCAGTACGCAGCAAGTCAAGAGCCTGGCGCTGGAAGACGTCTACGGCCGCGTGACGCGGCTGCTGCGCACGCTGGCCGTTGACGAGCCCGGCGCCCCAGGCGTCAAGGTCCTGCCCGACCGGCTGAGGCAGCAAGACATCGCCGAGCGCGTGGGCTCGTCGCGCGAGATGGTCAGCCGCGTCTTCAAGCCACTGCTCGAAGGCGGCTATGTCGAGATGCGCGCCGGGCGCATCGTGCTGCTGAAGAAGCTGCCCGCGCGCTGGTAGCAACGCCGGTGGGCGGCCCGCGCGGGTCATCGTGCGATGTGAATTCCGCACAAGACTGCAGCGACCAGCGACACAGCGCCGCGCCGCGCGGCTGGGCACAGTTCACCCATGGCAACCACACACGCAAACACCGCGCACCACAGCAGCGCTGTGGTGCCGCGGCAAGAGCGCCATTCGCTGCCATGCAAGGGCCACGCCGGTTTGCCACCGGTACTGCGGCGCGGCCCTGGCTGGTCCCTTCAACGCACCCTCACTGGAGAACTTGTCATGCTCAACTCATCTTCGCGCATCGCGCTGGCCGTCTTCGCCGCTGCACTGATGGGCGCTGCCCAGGCGGGCCCAAACATCGTGCCCATCACCGCGCCGGCCGAAAACAGCCTGCGTGGCGTGAGCCTCTTTCTTGGCGAGACCGTGGCCGGCCACTACCGCATGTTCGACGGCCGCATCATGGTGCTCAAGCAGCGCGGCAGCACCATCGTGGCCAACCTGGACGGCGTGCCGCTGACCCCCCTGATGGCCACCAGCAACGGCGGTCTGCGCGCTGCAAACGACAGCATGCGCATCAGCTTTGCGCCCGCCAAGGACGACACAACGCTGGTCACGGTGTCGCTGCGGGTGGACGGCAGTGCGCCCTTCACGTTGGCGGCCGTGTCGCAGCCGATGCGCTGAATCGGCGTTGCGGGCAGCTTGCATGGCGGCGGCCCTGGCGCAGCGCCAGCGTACAGTCTGGCGCTTTTCCCTTGCCGTTGCGCCAGCCCATGACCAAGCCGTCTGCGACCGACCTTCCCCACCCAACCCCCGCACGCGCACAGGACCAAGACGAACTTCTCAGCCGCAGCCTGGCCAGCTTGTTTGGCGACATCGACCCCGCTGCGCTGGCATTGCTGCGCCAGCAACTGGAATGGGTGGAAGTCGCCGGCGGCCAGGCGCTGATGCAACAAGGCGAGCCGGGCGATGCGATGTTCCTCGTCATCAGCGGCCGGCTGCGCGCTTACGTGCCGGGCGACGACGGTGCGCCGCGCTTGTTGCGTGAGATGGCACGCGGGCAGGTCATCGGCGAGCTCAGCCTGATCACCGACGCGCCGCGTTCGGCGACGGTGATTGCGCTGCGCGACTCGGTGCTGGTGCGTCTGGGCAAGCCGGCTTTCATGCACCTGTTGGCCGGCAGCGGCGAGCTGGCGCTGGCGATGACGCGGCAGATCGTGCGCCGTATGCAAACCGCGCAGCCGCAGCCGCACGCCATCGCCCCCGTGACCATGGCCCTGGTGCCGATCAGCGATGGCGTGGACGCCGCCGCGCTGGCCCGTGAGCTGGCGCAAGCGTTGGCGGGCACGGCACGGGTGCGGGTGCTGGACGCCGCCGCGGTCGACGAGCTGCTGCAGCTGCCCGGTGGTGCGCGCGCCGACACCGGTGACGCTGCGGCCAACCGGCGCATCGCCTTGCTGCTGGACCACTTGGAAGCACAGGTCGACCACCTGCTGTTGGTGGCTGACACCACGCCCACGGCCTGGACCCAGCGGTGCGCGCGCCAGGGTGACGAGTTGCTGCTGCTGGCCGACGCCACCCGCCCACCCCAGCTGCACCCCAACGAAACCGGCTGCCTGATGCAGCGCCCGGCGGGCAGCGCGGCGCTGGAGGTGTTGCTGCTGCTGCACCCCGACGTGCGCGCCCAGCCCCACGGCACCCAGGGCTGGCTGGCACGCCGTGCGCTGGCCGACCACGTGCACCTGCGCCGCGGCCACGCGGGCGATCTGGCGCGACTGGCTCGCCTGCAGACGCGCACCGCCGTGGGCCTGGTGCTCGCGGGCGGCGGCGCGCGCGGCCTGGCCCACCTGGGCGTGTGGCGCGCGCTGCGAGAGCGCGGCATCGACATCGACGTCGTTGGCGGCACCAGCATCGGCGGGGTGATGGCCGCGCTGGTCGCCAGCGACAAGCCCTACGAACAGGTGCTGGCCGTGGCCCGGCGCGAATTTTTGCGCAACCCCACGGGCGACTTCAACCTGCTGCCGCTGATCTCGCTGATCCGTGGTCGGCGCATGAAGTACATCATCGACGGCGCCGTGCGCGAACTATTGGGCGGCCCGCCGCCCGACATCGTGGACCTGTGGAAGGGCTACTTCTGCATCGCCGCCAATTACTCCAAGGCACGCCAGGAAGTGCTGCGCCGGGGACCGCTGGCCAAGTTGATACGCGCTGGTGTGTCCATCCCCGGCGCGCTGCCGCCGGTGCTGCATGAAGGCGACTTGCTGTGCGACGGCGGCACTTTCAACAACTTTCCGGTCGACGTGATGCGCGGGATGCGCGGCGTCGGCCGGGTCATTGGCGTCGACCTGGCACCCGGCACGGCCAGGCCGCTGGCGTTCGACGAGGTGCCCGGCCCCTGGGCCTTGTTGCGCGACAGGTTGCGGCCCCGCGCGCAGCGCCGCTACCGCATGCCCACGCTGGCCACCTACTTGCTCAACGTCACCATTCTGTACAGCAGCTCGCGTCAACGCCAGGCGCGGGAGCAATCCGATGTCTACCTGCACCCGCCGCTGTTGCGGGTGGGCATGCTGCAGTGGTCGCGCTTTGACGCGATCGTGCGCCAGGGCCATGCCTACGCCGTCAAGGCCTTGGACGAAGCGGCCGCGCCCTCCTGACGGCAACTGCGGCGCAGAACGCGGCCCTACGCAGCGCGCGCCACCATCAGTGCGAACCAGCCGCGCTCGTCGGTGAAGGTCTGCACCTGGCGCCAGCCGGCGTCGCGCAGCAGGGCTTCAAAGTCCGCTCGCTGCCATTTGCAGGAATTTTCGGTGTGCACACGCTCACCGGCTGCAAAGCGCCGTTCGCCGCCGGGCCAGGACACAGCCAGCGCATGGCGCGCCTCCAGGTGCATTTCGATGCGCGAGTGCTGCGCGTTGAACAGCGCCACGTGGCGCCAGTCACGCACGCTGAAGTTGCTGCCGATCAGCCGGTTCAGGTGGTTCAGCAGGTTCAGGTTGAAGGCCGCGGTGACACCCAGCGCGTCGTTGTAGGCCGGCTCGAGCACGGCCACGGGCTTGACCAGGTCCACGCCGATCAGCAAGGCGCCGCCCGCGGCCAGGCTGTGGGCCTGGCGCAGCAGCCGCCGTGCTGCGTCAGGACTGAAGTTGCCGATGCTGGAGCCCGGGTAGAAGACCACGGCCGGCCCGGGCACCAAGCCCGCGGGCAGCGCCAGGTGCTGCGAAAAGTCCAGCCCCACGCCCGTCATGCGCACGCCGGGGTACTGGCGCTGCAGCGCCGACAGGGCCTGCTGCAAGAAGTCGACCGAGATGTCCACGGCCACATAGCCCGCCGGCTGAAGGCTTGCGAACAAGCGCGCCGCCTTGGCGCAGTTGCCCGCTCCCAGGTCCACCAGCGTCGCCCCCGCCCCGACAGCGGCTTGCACTGCCGCGGCGATGCCCTGCGCGTGGCGCGCGAACAGGGCTGCTTCGGTGCGCGTGAGGTAGTACTCGTCGAGCTCGGTGATGGCGTCGAACAGCCGCGAGCCCAGCGCGTCGTACAAGAACTTGGGCGACAGCTGCGCGGCGGCTGCCGTCAAGCCCTGCACGGCCTCGGCGGCCAAGTGCGCCGAATCGGTCTGGTGAATCTGGATGAACTGCGGCTGGGGCATGGTCTGCGGGGCGTGTCCGGGGACCGTCCCCGCCCCAATGTAGCAGCGGCTGCCATGCGCCGCTGGCCGGGCGTTCAGCCGGGCCGGTCGGCCTGCGCCACCTGCGCTGCCAGGCACAAGTCTTCCCAGGCGCGGGCCTTGTCGGGCAGGTTGCGCAGCAGGTAAGCCGGGTGGTAGGTCACGACCAAAGGCACGCCCTGGTAGTGGTGCACGCGCCCGCGCAGCTTGCCTATGGGCTCGTCGCTGCGCAGCAGGGTTTGCACCGCGAACTTGCCCATGGCCAGGATCAGGCGCGGGCGCAGCAGCTCGATCTGGCGCAACAAGAACGGCTCGCACTGCGCCATCTCGGCCGCCGTGGGGTTGCGGTTGCGCGGCGGCCGGCACTTCAAGGTGTTGGCGATGTAGACGCGCTGCGCGGGCGGCTCGGGGCCGTCGGCGGCGCGGGTCAGGTGCAGGGCCTGCAGCATGCGGTCCAGCAGCTGGCCCGACGCGCCCACGAAGGGCTCGCCCTGCAGGTCTTCTTGCTCGCCGGGCGCTTCGCCCACGATCATCCAGTGCGCCTGGTGGTGGCCGGTGCCGAAGACCGTCTGGCTGCGGCTTTCGCACAGGCCGCAGGCGCGGCAGGCGGCGACGGTCTCGCGCAAGGCCGTCCAGTCCAGTGCGGCCAGTGCTTGCGACGATACGGCGGCGGCCACAGGCACCTGCGACCGCTCGGGCGACAAGGGCGTGGGTGGTGACGTGAACGTCGATGTGCGTGGGGGCGCGGGCGCGGCGGGCGCGGGCCCGGCGGGCGCGACCGCTGCAACCGCGGCCGCGACTCGGACT
>JANOLY010000636.1:0-6494 GCA_031420055.1 Burkholderiales bacterium
GTCGTAGTTGGTCGAGCACACCACCTTGGCGTCGGGCGTGTCTACAAGGATGGAGGCCTTGAGTTCTTCCAGCTTCTTCATGTCGCGCCCGGCGATCACGACTTCGTCGAAGGCCATCGCCAGCAAGCGCGCGCTGACCGAGCCTATCGAGCCCGTGGCGCCGATGACCATGGTCTTGGCCGGCACGCGCTTGTTGGGGGCCGACACGTTAACCAGGCCCATGCGCCGCATCGCATCGGCCGCGGCCCAGAGCGCGCCGGATGCCGAATAGCTGTTGCCCGTGGTGATGGGCAGCCGCGAACGCCGCGCCACCGTGACACCCGCGTCGCCCACCACCTTGGTGAAGGCGCCCAGGCCCATGATCTGCGCGCCCAGCTTCTCGGCGATCTTGGCCGCGTGCAAGAGCCGGCGGTAGGTGAACTCCGGGCTGCGCGCCAGCATCTCCTTGGGCGTGCCGCCGACGGATATCAACCAGCCCTCGGCCTGCGCGCCGGTGGGCGAGATGATGTTCTCCATCTTGCAATACACCATGGGCGGCATGTGCGCAGCCAGGGTCTCGACCTTGTCCATCAGGAACTTGGGCGTGTTCTTGGGGATGGGGAAGCCCTTCTTGATGTATTCCTGGCTCAGCGGGTGCACCACGAAGGCGAAGCGCCGGATGTTGTGGAAGTTGCCGGTGGGGTGCAGCAGCCGCGGCGTGATTTTCAGCTCGTCCAGGATCTCGCCGAAGTCTTCGTCAGTGACCTGCTCCTGCGGCTTGTCCAGCGCTGCCAGCATCATGGCCTCCAGCGTGTTGACGCCCACCACCTTCTCGAACAGCTGCGGCGACACATCGATCACCAGGTTCACATGGCAGTGCTTGAAGAAGGCCAGACGTTCGTCGTCGACGGCCGACGTGATGACGGTCTTGCCGGCCAGGTTCTTGGGCGTGCCCAGTTCCTTGAGTTCGTGGAAGGTGCCCACGATGACATGCGACTTGGCCACCTCGGCCGCGATGCGGCTGCTCTTGAAGCCCGAGAGGGCCTCTTCCAGCATTTCGCCGGGGCGGCCCGACAGCGCCCAGTCGCTGCCCTTGGCGTACAGCTCCAGCTGCGTCAGCGAGGTCAGCATGGTGGGCGCGCCGGTCTGCGCCAGCGCGTCGGCGAACTTCAGGTTGGGCGTGTAGCCGGACAGGGCCAGCGCCATGTCGTAGTTGCGCATGCCCGACAAGAACAACACCAGGTTGTTGTTGAAGAAGTTGCCCAGGTGGCCCTGCACATAGCGCACGGCACGCACCTGCAGCAGCCGGCGCAGGCGCGCGCCGGTGGTGGCGGGCACGCGCGTCACGACATTGAGCAAGCGCCGCGTTTCCTTGTTGATGCGGGTGTCCTGCCCCACGTGGTAGTGGTCGCCGATCTCGCCCAGGCCGATGGCGTCGGCCGTGGCCTGGTGGCGGCGCATCAGATCCCAGGCCTTTGCGGTGTCGTTGTCGGCGCCCAGGCGCTTGACCTGGAACTTGTGGCCCAGGAAGTCGGCCTGGAAAGTGAAGTCCTGCTTGGACGAGCCCAGGGTGACGGTCACCACTTTTTTCATGTACGTGTCTCCGTTGTCTTGATTCAGTTCTTGGGCCGGGCCGCGCGCGTCTTGCGTGCCGGTGTGGCGGCGGCTGCCGGCCGGGCCTTGCGCGCAGCAGGCCGCTGGCGTGGTGCCGTAACGGCTGCTTCTTGCGGGGGGGGCGGCGAAGGCGCAGGCTTAGGCGGCAGCAGTTTGCGTATCAAGGCCTCGCAGCCGGCCTGGTCCATGTAACGCGGCACCGGATAGCCGGTGTGGGCCTCATGGCAGGCCGCCTTGGCCAGGGCCGGAATATCGGCTTCCCTCAGCGCTTCCAGGTACAGCGGGATGCCGACGTCGCGGTTCAACTGTTCGACGGCGGCGATGAAATTCACGGCCAGCTCGTCCTCGTCGTCGCCATCGTTGCCGACCTTAGCGCGCACGGCCAATTGCGCCAGCCTGTCGATGATGTCGGGCGCAGAAAACTTCAGCACATGCGGCAGCACGATGGCGTTGGCCAGGCCGTGCGGCGTGTGGTAGCGGCCGCCGAACTGGTGCGCAATGGCGTGCACATAGCCCACGTTGGCGCGGGTGAAGGCGATGCCGGCGTAGGTGGAGGCCAGCAGCATCTTCTCGCGCGCTTCAAGGTTCTTGCCGTCGCGGCAGGCGGTGCGCAGGTTCTCGAAGATCAGGCCCACGGCCGACAGCGCCATGCCGTCGGTGTAGGGCGTGGCCCAGTTGCCGACGAACGATTCCACCGCGTGGGTCAGCGCGTCGATGCCTGTCGCGGCCGTGATGTGCGGCGGCAGGCCCGTCATGAGGCTGGGGTCCAGTGCGGCCATCTTGGGCACCATGCGCGGGTCGACGATGACCAGCTTGCTTTGCCGCTCGGGGTCGGCGATGACAGCGGCCACCGTCACCTCACTGCCCGTGCCGGCCGTGGTGGGCACGGCGTAGATGGGTGCCGGGGTGCGCAGCCCCTTGAAGTAGCCGGCCAGCTCGCGCAGTGACTTGGTGGGGTTGGCAATCGACACCGCGATGGCCTTGGACGCATCCATCGACGAGCCGCCGCCAAAGGCCACGATGGCGTCGCAACCATGTTCCCGGTAGAACTCGATGCCGCGTTCGATGAGCGGTATGGGCGCGTCGGGCGTGATCTCGTCGAACACCACCCAGGGCGTGCCGCCTGCGGTGAGCGCGTCGGTCAGGTTCTTCAGCAGGCCCAGCTTGGCGATGACGGCGTCGGTGACGATCAGCACCTTGCTGTGGCCAAAGCCGGCCACCGCCTGGCCCAGGCGGCCACTGGAGCCCGGCCCCACCAGCAGCGTGGGTTGTGGGATGGGGATGAAGCGGATCAGCTTGCCGGCGCCCTTCATCAAGGCGCCCAGCCCGGCGGCGCGGGCGGGCGCGGGTATGAAATCGAGGTTCAAGAGGTGTCTCCTGGGGCGACGCTGCGAACGCGGGTACGGCGTCGCCATTATTGGTTCAATCGCGGCCCACAGGACCGGGAACGTGCACTGACGAGCCGCGTCGGGGCGGGGGTCTGCCGATGGATGTAGCAGCTATCCTTGCACCCAGCGAGGGCCTTGCGCCTGAGAACCACAAGAACCGCGGAGACCGCCATGCAGACACCTGGATACGACGCCCAGTTGCGATCAGAGCGCCTCGACCGCCTGGTCGCCCTGCTGCGCAGCAAGCTGGCCGCCAACCAGCACGCCACACTCGAAGGCTACGTGCGCCGCTACTTCGGCCAGGTGGACCCCGAAGACCTGGCCGAGCGCGAACTGGCCGACCTGTACGGCGCGGCACTGTCGCACTGGAACTTTGCGCACAAGCGCGACCCCGGCCAGGTGCGGGTGCGCGTGTTCAACCCCAGCATCGCCGAGCACGGCTGGCAGTCCACGCACACCGTCATCGAGATCGTCAACGACGACATGCCCTTCCTGGTCGACTCGGTGACGATGGAAGTCAACCGCCACGGGCTGACGCTGCACCTCATCATCCATCCCATCGTGGCAGTGCAGCGCGACGCCGACGGCACGCTACAGGGCCTGGGCGCTGAAGGCTCGGGCCGCCGCGAGTCCTTCATCCATGTCGAGGTGGACCGTGTGCCCGAGGCCTCGCGCATGGCGTCGCTGGCCGGCGATCTCACCCGTGTGCTGGGCGATGCGCGCCAGGCCGTGGCCGACTGGGCCGAGGCGCGCCAGCGCGTGCTGGACATCGTGGCCGCACTGCATGCCAACCCGCCGCCGATCCCGAAGGACGAACTCGACGAAGGCCGCGCCTTTCTGGAGTGGCTGGCCGACAACCACTTCACCTTTCTGGGCTGCCGTTCGCACGAACTTATCACCGTCGGCGGCGAAGACGCATTGAAGATCGTGCCCGACTCCAGCCTGGGCATCCTGCGCGAGGCGCGCGACAAAGACGTCCAGGCCAAGGTCGTGGCCTCGGGCTTCGCGGCGCTGCCGCCCGAGGTGCGCGCCTACGCCCGCCGGCCCGAACTGCTGGTGGTGACCAAGTCCACTGCGCGCTCCACCGTGCACCGGCCGGGCTACCTGGACTACATCGCCGTCAAGCGCTTCGACGCCGCCGGGCAGGTGTGTGGCGAAGACCGCTTTCTGGGCCTGTTCACGTCCACCGCCTACAGCGCCACGCCAGGCAGCATCCCGCTGCTGCGGCGCAAAGTGGCTAACGTGATCACGCGCGCCGGCCTGGCGCCGGGCAGCCACGCCGGCAAGGCGCTGGCCAACATTCTGGACACCTACCCGCGCGACGAGCTCTTCCAGACCACCGCCGAAGAGTTGCTGCGCACGGCCACGGGCATCTTGCATCTGGGCGAGCGCCAGCGCTTCCGCCTGTTTGTGCGGCAAGACCCGTTCGAGCGTTTTCTGTCCTGCCTGATCTACGCCCCGCGCGAAAACTACACCACCGAGCTGCGCGAGAAGTGGCAGGCCATCCTCGTCAAGGCCTTCAACGGCAGCAGTTCAGAGTTCAACGTGCACTTGTCGGAATCGGTGCTGGCGCGCATCCACATCACGGTGCGCACACGGCCGGGCTACATCCCCGACTTCGAGGTGCGCGAACTTGAAACGCTGCTGGTGGCCGCCGCGCGGCGCTGGGACGACGACTTGAAGGCCGCCCTCATCGAAGCCCTGGGCGAGGCCCGCGGCAACGAGATGCTGCGCCGCTTTGGCAACGCCTTCCCGGCCAGCTACCGCGCCGAATTTGCGGCCCGCGCCGCCGTGCCCGACACCCTGATGATGGCCGGCCTGAGCGACGCCGCGCCCATTGCCATGATGCTGTACCGGCCGCTGGAAGCCGCCGCCGACACCCTGCGGCTGAAGCTCTTGCGCAGCGGCGCGCCGCTGACCCTGTCGGGCAGCCTGCCCATGCTCGAGCACATGGGACTGAAGGTGCTGGACGAGCGCCCGCACCGCGTCACCCCGCACGGCGTGGCGCCAGTGTCGATGCACGACTTCGGCCTGCAAAGCATGTCCGGCGGGGCCGACATCGACGTCGACGTCATCCGCCCGGTGTTCGAGCAGGCCTTTGCTGCCGTGCTGCGCGGTGAGGTCGAGAGCGACGACTTCAACCGCCTGGTGATGGACGCCGGCCTGCCCGCCAGCGAGATCGTCGTGCTGCGCGCGTATGCGAAGTACATGCGGCAGATCGGATTCGCGCTGTCGCAGACCTTCATCGAGAACACGCTCGCCACCCACGCCGGCGTGGCGCGGCAACTGGTGGCGCTGTTCAAGACGCGCTTCAACCCCGCGCTGGACTTCGAATCGGCCGAACGTGCCCAGCGCGCCGCCACGCTGGTGGTGGACATCGAAGTCGCACTCGACAGCGTGGCCAACCTGTCAGAAGACCGCGTGCTGCGCCAGACCCTGGCGCTGATCCAGGCCACCACGCGCACCAACTTCTGGCGCCGCGACGCCCAGGGCCAGCCGCGCAGTTTTCTGTCGTTCAAGTTCGACTCCAGCAAGGTGCCCGGCCTGCCCGCGCCCATGCCGATGTTCGAGATCTTTGTCTACTCCACGCGCTTCGAAGGCGTGCACCTGCGCGGCGGGCGCGTGGCACGCGGCGGGCTGCGCTGGTCGGACCGGCCGGAGGACTTCCGCACCGAGGTGCTGGGCCTGGTGAAGGCGCAGATGGTGAAGAACACCGTCATCGTGCCCGTCGGTTCCAAAGGCGGCTTCGTGCTCAAGCGCGCGCCGGCGGCCAGCGACCGCGAAGCCTTCATGGCCGAAGGCGTGGCCTGCTACAAGGACTACCTGCGCGGTTTGCTCGACATCACCGACAACCGCGTTGGCGACGCCATCGTGCCGCCGCCCGACGTGCACCGCGCCGACGGCGACGACCCCTACCTGGTGGTGGCCGCCGACAAGGGCACGGCCACGTTCTCTGACTACGCCAACGGCATCAGCAAGGAATACGGCTTCTGGCTGGGCGACGCCTTTGCCTCGGGTGGCTCAGTGGGGTATGACCACAAGAAGATGGGCATCACCGCGCGGGGTGCCTGGGAGTCGGTCAAGCGGCATTTCAGGGCGCTGGGGCACAACATACAAACCACGCCGTTCACGGTGGCAGGCATTGGCGACATGTCGGGCGACGTGTTTGGCAACGGCATGTTGCTGTCTGAACAGATCAAGCTGGTGGTGGCGTTTGACCACCGCCACATCTTCATCGACCCCGCGCCGGATGTAGCCAAGTCGTTCGCCGAGCGCCAGCGCCTGTTTGCCCTGCCCCGCTCCAGCTGGGACGACTACGACAAATCGCTGATCTCACCCGGCGGCGGACTGTACCCGCGCGGTGCCAAGTCCATCACACTCAGCGCTGAGGCCCGCGCCGTGTTGGGCATTGACGTTGCAGAACTGACACCAGTCGAACTGCTGCGCGTCATTCTGAAAGCCCCGGTGGACCTGCTCTACAACGGCGGCATTGGTACCTATGTGAAAGCCACG